>JBBSGC010000076.1:0-10067 GCA_038254525.1 Propionibacteriales bacterium
GAGCTGGCCGCCGACGGCCGCCTCACCAACGCGGCCCTCGCCGCGCGGGCCGGGATCGCCGAGTCGACCTGCATCCACCGGGTACGCGCGCTGCGACAGTCAGGCGTGATCACCGGTTTCCGGGCCCGAGTCGACCTCGCGGCACTCGGCCTGCCGCTGCAAGCAGTCATCAAGGTCCGCCTCGGCAGCCACAACCGCGAGCACGTGCACAGCTTCCACGCCACGCTCAGTGGGATCCCCGGCGTGCTGACCGCGTTTCACGTGGCCGGCGAGGACGACTACCTGCTGCACGTCGCGGTGAAGTCGCCCGAGGCGTTGCGGGACTTGGTCCTGGAGCACATCACCGTCCACCCAGCCGTCCGCCACACCGAGACCAACCTGGTCTTCGAGGTGCTCGACGGAAGCGGCGTGCTGCCAGCCCCGCGTCCAGACTCCCGCGCTCGCCACTGAGCTCGCAGCAGCCCGTCAGGCCACCGAGTTCCGGTAGAGGTAGACCAGAACGAGGCCGAGGATCATCCCCCCGGCCGCGACGGCCAGCGCCACCCGCGACAGGCGCTCGTTCCGTCGGGTGGCCAGAACCGCGAGGAACAGGCCGGCGATGCCGAACAGGATGGGCGCGAAGAGCACCGCGGCCACGCCACAGACGATTCCGGTGATCGACATCGTGTTGGACCGGTTGGCCTGCTGGTCGGGTGCCTCGTAGGGCGCATCGTCGGGTCGGTCGGTCACGTCTGGCTCCCGTGGGGACGGGGCACCACACGCTGCGCGCGGCACCCGATGCGCCGAATGCTAGCCAGCGACGAGTGGGGTTGGACCGCGGCGTCGCTCAACTGTCGTTGTCTACGCCGGCACCAGGTGCGCAGCGCGCCTATCGTGCGGGCATGCCCGAGGGTGACAGCGTCTGGCGCGCCGCTCGTCGGCTCGATCGCGGTCTGGCCGGGCAGGTGCTTACCCGCAGCGACTTCCGGGTGCCGCAGCTGGCCACGGTGAACCTGGCGGGTCGGGCTGTACTTGGCACCGACACCCACGGCAAGCACCTGTTCACCCGGTTCGACGACGAGAAGACCTTGCACACCCACTTCCGCATGGATGGCTCGTGGACCGTCGTCGGCGTCGGCAAGCGACTGCCGAGACGCATGCAGGCCCACGTGCGCGTCGCGCTCGAGGCCGAGCCCGGACACTGTGCCTACGGCCTGCTGCTGCCGGTAGTAGAGCTCATCAACACCCGCGACGAGCGGCAGGTTACCGACCACCTGGGGCCGGACCCCCTTCGCGTCGACTGGGACCCCGCCGAAGCGACCGCCCGACTGGCCGCCGATCCCGGGCGCCCACTCGCCGCGGCGCTGATCGACCAACGGAACCTGGCCGGCCCGGGCAACCTCTGGGTCAACGAGATCTGTTTCCTGCGCGGAGCCAGTCCATGGGCACCGGTGGGATCGGTCGACCTGCCGCCGGTGGTCGCTCTCGCGGCCCGTGCCCTGCGGCAGAGCATCCGGATGCGGGGCAACGGCCAGGTCACGACCGGCGACCGGCGCGCCGGTGAGGAGCACTGGGTGTACGGCCGGACGCGACTGCCCTGTCGGCGCTGTGGCACGCGGATCCGCTACCGACCCGAGGTCCCCGGCGACCCGGCCCGGCGCGCGACCTGGTGGTGTCCGAGCTGTCAGCCCGGACCGGACCCCGAGGCGTCCGGCGGCTGAGGTGACCGACGTCGCGCCGGCGCTGGGTCGGCGACCGGCATTCCCGTTGACCTCGTTACGTTGCAACGAGGAGGTCCCCAGTTGAGTCCGATCGGAGCACTCGCATGAGTGAGCAGCCGCCCAGCCGTACATCCGTCACCTCCCGGCCACGGGTCGTGGTGATCGGCGGCGGGTTCGCCGGCCTGGAGGTGGTTTGCTCGCTGGCACACGTCCCGGTCGAGGTGACCCTGATCGACCGGCATGTCTACAACACGTTCCAGCCATTGCTCTACCAGGTCGCCACCGCCGGGCTCAATCCGGGAGACATCACGTACTTCCTGCGCTCGCTGAACGCCCGGCAAGCCAACGTGCGGTTCCGCAAGGCTGCCGTGGTGGGCATCGACCCACGGGCGCAGGTGGTGACGCTCGAGAACGCCGACATCGTCGGCTACGACTACCTCGTGGTCGCAACTGGCGTCACCACCAACTACTTCGGTATCCCGGGCGCCGAGCGGAACGCGCTCGCCATGTACACCCGCCAGCAGGCGTTGGACGTGCGCGACCGGGTGTTCGCTGCGATCGAGCAGACCGCCGGCTCCGGTCATCCGGCTGACCTGCGCCTGGTCGTCGTCGGCGGCGGCGCCACCGGCGTCGAGATGGCCGGCGCCCTGGCCGAGCTGCGCAACTCAGCCATGGAGCGGGTCTATCCCGAGCTGGACCGCGCCCGGGTCCACATCACGCTGGTGGAGATGGGCGACCGCCTGCTGGCACCGTTCGCAGCCAAGCTGCGGCGCTACGCCGCGACCGAGCTGACCAAGCGCGACGTCGACCTGCGGCTGTCCACCGCCGTCAAGGAGGTACGCCCGGATGCCGTGGTGGTCGACGACGGCGAGGTTATCCCCGCCTCCATCGTGGTGTGGGCCACCGGAGTCGTCGTGCACCCGGCCGTCGCCTCGTGGGGGCTGCCACAGGGTCGGGGCGGGCGCATCCTCGTGGACGCCGACCTGCGGGTCCAGGGCGTCGCCAACGTCTTCGCGGTCGGCGACGTGGCTCTGACGCCCGACCAGCTGCCGCAGTTGGCGCAACCGGCGATCCAGGGCGGCAAGCACGTCGGTGCGTCGATAGCCGCCCTCGTCGGGGGCGCCAGGACCAGGGCGTTCTCCTACCGCGACAAGGGCACGATGGCCACCATCGGCCGGAACTCCGCGGTGGCCCAGATCGCCCATGCTCCCAAGCTGACCGGCTTCCTTGCCTGGGTGATCTGGCTGTTCGTACACATAATCAGCCTGCTCGGCAACCGCAACCGGCTCGCCACCTTGGTCAACCTGTCGATCCGTTACCTCGCCTGGCCGCGCACGTTCAACGCCATAGTCGGTGAGGTGCCCACCCCCACCACGACGCGGGCCACCCGGTCCAGGGACGAGGAGCAGGCGCCGGCCGGCAGCTGAGCGGTGGCGGTCGCAGGGCTGCTCAGCCGTACCCTTGCCGGGTGACGCGGACCCGTCCGCCTGCCACCACAGGCGTCTCCCGCAGCACGGCGTCCGAGGTTCTCGACGAGGCCGTGGAGCTGATGGCCGGGCGTCGGATCGTGGCGTTGACCGGTGCCGGGATGTCCACCGACTCGGGCATCCCCGACTACCGCGGTCCGGGTGCGTCACCGCGCAGGCCGATGACCTACGGCACGTTCGCCTCCGGCCCGGCCGCCCAGCAGCGCTATTGGGCGCGGGCGTACGCGGGTTGGGCGTTCATGGCGTCGGCTCGGCCCAACGCGGGCCACGCGGCACTGGCCAGGTTGGAGGCGCTCGGTGTCGTGCGGGGCCTGATCACCCAGAACGTCGACGGGCTGCACACCCGCGCCGGTCACCGACGCCTCGTGGACCTGCACGGCCGCCTGGGCGAGGTGGTCTGCATGTCGTGCCGCCAGGTCACGACCCGGACCCGGCTGCAGAGCCGGCTGGCCGCGGCCAACCCGCATCTGCCAGCCTCGCCGGTCGAGATGGCTCCGGACGGCGACGCGGTGCTCAGCGATGTGGAGAGCTTTCGTCTCGTCGGGTGCGAGCGCTGCAACGGGCCACTCAAGCCGCACGTGGTGTTCTTCGGCGAGAACGTGCCCCGCGAGCGGGTCGACCGGTGCGCGGCGATGGTGGAGGATGCCGACGCGTTGTTGGTGCTGGGGTCGTCGCTGAGCTTGCTGAGCGGACTGCGGTTCGTCCGTCAGGCCGTGCGAGCAGAGCAGCCAGTCGTCATCGTGAACCGCGGTTGGACGCGTGGCGACGACCTCTCGACGCTCAAGCTGGACGCCGGGTGTGCCCAGACCCTGGGCGCCCTGCTCGCCCGGTGGCCAGGTCGATGACACCGAACACCAGCGCGACGAGTACGAAGCCGATCGTCGTGTGCAGGCTGCTGCTGAGCGCTGAGGAGTAGTCCCCCCGTGTCTGCGCGAGATCGGTGAAGAACTGGGTCAGCACGACCGCGACCCCGATCGCGGAGCCGACGCGCTGGGCGGTCTGCAGCATGCCGCCGCCGCTTCCTGCGTGCTGCACGTCAACCACCGAGAGCGTCAGCGTGACGTTGGGGCTGATCACGAAGCCGCCGCCGAAGCCCGCGACGAACAGCGGCAGCGCCAGCTTGATCCCCTCTGCCCCTTCGATCCGCCCGACCAGCACGTCCACCGCGACCAGGCCGACCACGACGGTGACCAGTCCGATCACCACGAGCAGCCGGCCCATCCGCTCGACGAGCCGCCCGCCGATGCCGGCCGCGAGCGCGCCGCCGACGGCGAACGGAACGGTGGCGCAGCCGGCCAGCAGCGCGTCGTAGCCCAGGCCCGACTGGAGGTAGAGGGTCAGCACCAAGAAGATGGACGTGAAACCGGCGAAGTAGACGGTGCCGAGCGCGACCCCCAGCACGTATGCGCGCACCCGCAACAGCGACAGGTCGATCAGCGTGGCCCGCGGGCGCGCTGCCCACCAGCGTTCCCAGCCGTAGAAGGCGGCGAGCAGGACGGCGGCCACGGCCAGCAACCACCACGGACGGCTGGCCAGCGAGGTCGAGCTGCCCTCGACCAACGGCAGCAGCACGAGCACGGTCGCGGCACCGAACAGCAGCACGCCGACGGGGTCCAGCGACTGCCGTCGGCGCTCGGTGACCGGCGGCGGCGCCGGCAGCAACGTGCGCACCAGCGCTATGGCGGCCAGCCCGACGGGCACGTTCACATAGAAGACCAGCCGCCAACCGTGCTCGACGCCACCAAGACGCACCAACAGCCCGCCCAGCAGTGGACCGACCGCGGTCGAGATGCCGACCGTGGCCCCGAACATCCCGAAGGCGCGGCCGCGCTCGCGACCACGGAACAGTGTCTGGATGAAACCCGACACCTGAGGGGAGAGGATGCCCGCGCCGAGCCCTTGGAGGACTCGGAACAACGAGAGCCACAAGGCGCTGGGCGCTGCTCCGCACATCGCGCTCGAGATCGTGAACACCGCGACACCCAGGGCGAAGACGCCGCGCCGGCTACGGGCGTCGCCAAGCCGTCCGGAAGGCACCAGGGCCATGCCGAACGCCAGTGCGTAGCCCGCGACGATCCACTGCAGGTCCGATCCGGTCGCCGACAGGCCGGTCTGGATCGAGGGCAGCGCGACGTTGACGATGCTGACGTCGAGAAGGGTCATGAACCCGGCCACCAGGCACAGCGCCAGGGCTCGCCAGCGCCGTGGGTCCGGCTGATAGGTATCGGGGGACACCGGCGGCGACGTGGCTGCCGAGGATGTCACCCGACGAAGGTAGCGGCGGGCACGACGACTCGCAGACCGGCCTTCAGCCCCACAGGTAGGCCGCTGGCTTCACCCGCAAGGTCTCCCACCAGTAGCGGAAGGTGAAGCCGGGCCACAGCGAGCGGTTGGCGCCCCGGGAGTCCAGGTACCAGCTGGTGCAGCCGCCCGTGGACCAGATGCCGTTGCGCAGCTTGTCCTGCACCCGTCGGTTGAACGCCTCCTGCGCCGGCGCCGCCACCTCGACGGTGGAGGCGCCCCGCCGGCCCATCTGCTCGAGCAGCCGAACCACGTACGCGGCTTGCTGCTCGATCATGAACACGACGGAGTTGTGCCCGAGGCCGGTGTTGGGGCCGAGCAGGAAGAACAGGTTCGGGAAGTTGACCACGTTGATGCCCAGGTAGGACTCGACGCCGTCCCGGTCGAACTGCTCGGCCAGGCTGACGCCGTCGCGTCCGGTGATGTCGAGGTACTGGAAGCTGTCGGTGACGTGGAACCCCGTGCCGTAGATCACCACGTCCACCGTTCTCTCGGCGCCGTCGCCGCCCACCACGCCGGTGGCGGTCAGCCGTCGCACGCCGCCGGTCACCAGCTGCACGTTGTCGCGGTTGAACGTGCCGTAGTAGTCGTTGGACATCAGCACCCGCTTGCAGCCGAGCCGGTAGTCGGGGATCAGCCCGGCTCGCACGGCCGGGTCGTCGACGGTCTTGGTGATGTAGTTGGTCACCATGCGCTCGGCCGGCCGCAGCAGGCCGGGATGACCGTTGAAGCCGATCGCCCGGAGCTCGAGCAGCCAGTAGATGGCGTCCCGATAGATCCGTTGGAGGGGCGGCGCCTTGGCGAAGGCGGACCGCAGTCGTTCGGGAAGCGGGTGGTCCGGCCTGGCCATGACCCACGGGGCGCTGCGCTGGAAGACGGTCAGCTCGGCCGCCTGCTCGGCGACCCGAGGCACGAACTGCACGGCACTGGCCCCGGTGCCGACCACCGCGACCCGCTTGCCGGCCAGGTCGACGTCATGGCGCCACTGGGCTGAGTGGAAGGCCACGCCCTTGAACTCCTCGCGACCCGGCAACGCGGGGATGTTGGGGATGTGCAGGGCGCCGATGCCCGCGATCAGCACGCGGCTGGTGTAGGTGTTGCCGTTGGTCGCCCTGGCCTGCCAGCGCTGCTCGTCCTCGTCCCACCGGGCCGACGCGAGCTCGACGCCGAACTGGGTCCGCCGGACCAGGTCGTACTTCGCGGCCACTCGGCGCAGGTAGTCCCAGATCTCGGGTTGTGCGGAGTAGCTGCGGGTCCAGGTCGGGTTCTGCTCGTACGAGAACGAGTACAGGTGGGCCGGGATGTCGCACGCGCAACCCGGGTAGGTGTTGTCCCGCCAGGTGCCGCCGACGTCGTCGGCCTTCTCCACGATCACGAAGTCGTCGCGGCCGGCTCGCTGCAGGGCGATCGCCATGCCCAGACCGGAGAAACCGGTGCCGACGACCACCACGTCGGCCGTGGTGTGCGCCGGGGCGGCGGACCGGGCTGCCGGAGTCATCGCTGCCCTTCCTACGCCGCCAGCGGCTTCGGCGGCTCCACCGGTGTCCGGGATCGTGAGGACAGTAGAGCACCGACCTCCGTGCACGAGGGGCGCAGCGGTCGTCAGGGTCCGGTCCGCTGGATACTGTCGCGGCATGCATCCACGTGCCGGCCAGCCCGCTGCCGCTGAGGACCTCGTGGACGTGTCCGCCCTGCTCAGTGCCTACGGCGACCGGACGCCTGACCCCGGCGACCCGGCTCAGCGGGTCGTCTTCGGCACCTCAGGGCACCGCGGCAGCAGCCTGGACGGTGCGTTCAACGACGCACACATCGCCGCGATCAGCCAGGCCATCGCCGAGTACCGCGCGGGCCGAGGCATCACCGGTCCGCTGCTGATCGGGCGTGACACGCACGCGCTCTCCGAGCCGGCCTGGGCCACCGCCCTCGAGGTCCTGGTTGCCAACGACGTCGAGGTGCTGATCGACGAACGGGACGGATGGACGCCCACGCCGGCTGTCTCGCACGCCATTCTGCGGCTCAACCGCGAGGGCGTCCCCGGCGGCGCCGACGGCATAGTCGTGACCCCGTCCCACAACCCGCCGCGGGACGGTGGCTTCAAGTACAACCCGCCGCACGGGGGGCCCGCCGACTCCGCCGCCACGGGGCAGATAGCCGAGCGGGCCAACGCGCTGCTCGCCGCTGGAGGCGCGGTGCGGCGCACCGGCATCGAGAAGGCCCGCGGGTGCGCGGGACGTTATGACTTTCTCGGGCGCTACGTCGACGACCTGGGCTCGGTGGTGGACCTCGAGGCGATCCGGGCGGCCGGCGTACGGATCGGGGCCGATCCGATGGGCGGCGCCAGCGTGGACTACTGGGCGGCGATCGCCGAGCGCCATCGGCTCGACCTGACTGTCGTCAACTCCCGAGTCGACCCGCAGTGGTCCTTCATGACACTGGACCACGACGGCAAGATCCGTATGGACTGCTCCTCGCCGTATGCGATGGCCTCCCTCATCGAGGCCCGCGACACGTACACGATCGCGACCGGCAACGACGCCGACGCCGACCGGCACGGCATAGTCACCCCCGATGGCGGGCTGCTCAACCCGAACCACTTCCTGGCGGTGTCGATCGACTACCTCGTGCGGCACCGGAGCTGGGCGGGGTCGGTGGGGGTGGGCAAGACCCTGGTGTCGTCGAGCATGATCGACCGGGTCGTTGCGGCGCTGGACCGAGAGCTCGTCGAGGTCCCGGTCGGCTTCAAGTGGTTCGTGGCCGGGCTGCTGGACGGCGACCTGTGCTTCGGCGGTGAGGAGAGCGCCGGTGCGTCGTTCCTGCGCAAGGACGGCAGTTGCTGGACGACCGACAAGGACGGCATCGTCATGGCACTGCTGGCCGCCGAGATCCAGGCGGTCACCGGGCGCAGCCCGAGCGAGCACTACGCCGACCTGGTGTCGAGCTTCGGCGACCCGGTGTACGCGCGGGTCGACGCACCGGCCGACCGGGAAGCCAAGGCGCGGTTGGCCCGGCTGTCGCCGGACGCCGTGACCGCGACGGAGCTGGCCGGTGAGCCGATCGTTGCCCGGCTGACCTCCGCGCCGGGCAACGGAGCGCCGCTGGGCGGGATCAAGGTCGTGACCCGCAGTGCGTGGTTCGCGGCACGCCCATCGGGGACCGAGGACATCTACAAGATCTATGCCGAGTCCTTCCGGGGCGCCGACCACCTCGCCCAGGTGCAGTCCGAGGCCCGCGCCGTCGTCGCGACCGCCCTCACTGCCCGTCCGTGAGTTCCTGACTGCCCGTCCGTGAGTTTCCGACTGCCCGTCCGTGAGCTATCGGCTGGCTTGTCGAATCAGCACTCTTGACGATTCCACAAATGACACCAATGTCATTCGCCTGTTACCAAAGTTATTTGTGTGAAAGGTGTTCCCAGTGGGACGTTTGAGTATTAGCGTCGCCGGGGAGTACGCGTCAAGCAGATGGCTTAGTCGAGCCATCGGACGCGCCAGCGCACCGGCGGATGAATGCCGCCGGCCGGCGAGAGGATGCCCGTGCCGCAGGACCGCGAGAGCCCGACGTCGTGGCGGCTATCGATGCCTCGACGGGTCACCGCGCTCGGCGCCGTCGCGTCTCTGATGTTTCTGGCTTCCGTGCCCGGCGCCAGCGCCGGCCAGCACGATCCGTTCCCCACCCAGCAGCAGGTGCAGGACGCCGAGCAGCAAGTGGCAACGACTGCTGACCAAGTGGGTGAGATCAAGGCGGAGCTGGCGACGGCCGACCAGCACGTGGAGGAGCTTTCCATCGTCGCCGAGAAGGCGGTCGAGCGTTACAACGGGGCGCGTTACGAGCTGCAACAGGCCAGGCAGTCGGCCCGCAGCGCCCGGCAGAGGGCAGCCCGAGCAGCGGCAAGGGTGACTGCCCAGCGGAACGCGGTGGCGTCGACGGTCGTGTCGAACTACCAGAACGGTGGCCCGGTCTCCGACCTCTCCGTGCTGGTGCAGAACACCGATCCCAGCGCGCTGATGGACCAGTTCGGTGCCTACTACAGCGTAAGCGGGGCATTGCAGTCCGACCTGGACGCTTACCAGGCCACCCGCGTCGTCTCCCGGGTGCTGTCGCAGCGGGCCACCCAGGCGCAACAGGCCCAGGCCCGAGCCACTGCTGCGGCTGAGCAGGCGAGGGCTCAAGCGCAGTCCGCGGTCGCTGCGGCGCAGTTGGCAGCGACCTCCCTAGCAGCGCGCAAGGATGACCTAATCCGCCAGCTCGCCCAGGCGCAGCAGATCTCCGTGCAGCTAGCCCAACAGCGTCAGCGTGCTCTCGCCGCCCAGGCCGCGCGCGTCGCCGCTCGACAGGCCGCCATCGAGGCCGCGCAGCAGGCCGCGGCCGAGCAGGCCGCCCAGCAGGCCGCCCAGCAGGCCGCCCAGCAGGCCGCGCAGCAGGCCGCGCAGCAGGCAGCGCAGCAGGCAGCGCAGGAGGCCGCGCAGCAGGCAGCGCAGGAGGCCGCCCAGCAGCAGAACAGCGATAACGCTGGACACCACGGACACTCTGCAAGCACGACCGACCCCGCACCGACCCCGACCCCGACGCCGACGCCGACGCC
>JBBSGC010000077.1:0-9791 GCA_038254525.1 Propionibacteriales bacterium
AGGTCGTGGGCGCTGGATCCACAGGCGGACAAGGTGACCAGGGCGGCCGTCGAAACGGCCAGAGCGGCACGGCGCAACGTCATGGTTCCCCCAGATTCGGCGCTCGGTCAGGACTGGCCCCCAGCGTACGCGGTGGCGCGGGATCTGTAGGAGGAACCCAGGCTCGGCCACCGCTTCGCCGCGTGAGGCCGCGTGGGGCTGCGGCGATCTCAGGCTTCGTCTGGCGCCGCGACTCTGCGGGTGCGGTTCGGATCGACCGGGATCCCGGGCCCCATCGTCGTCGACACCGTGATCTTCCTGAGGTAGCGGCCCTTGGAGCTCGCCGGCTTGAGCCGGAGCACCTCCTCGAGGGCCGCGGCATAGTTCTCGGCCAGCTGTTGCTGGTCGAACGAGGACTTGCCGATGATGAAGTGCAGGTTGGCATGCCGGTCGACGCGGAACTCGATCCTGCCGCCCTTGATGTCGGATACCGCTTTCGCCACGTCAGGCGTCACGGTGCCGGTCTTCGGGTTGGGCATGAGCCCCCGCGGGCCCAGCACGCGGCCGAGCCGCCCGACCTTGCCCATCATGTCCGGCGTGGCAACGACGGCGTCGAAGTCCAGCCAGCCGCCCGAGACCCGCTCGACCAGCTCATCGGATCCCACGTGGTCGGCGCCGGCCTCACGTGCGGCCTCCGCTCGGTCGCCGGTGGCGAAGACCAGCACCCTGGCCGTCTTTCCGGTGCCGTGCGGCAGGTTGACTGTGCCGCGGACCATCTGGTCCGCCTTGCGCGGGTCCACGCCCAGCCGCATGGCCACGTCGACGGTGGGGTCGAACTTCGTGGTCCCGGACTCCTTCGCGAGAGCCATGGCCGCGAACGGGGAGTAGACGCTGTCGGAGTCGATCTTGCTCTCGGCGGTGCGGTAGTTCTTGCTGCGTTGCATGGAGAGTTCCTCTCACCAGTGTGGTCGTGATGGGCCGCACCAACCGGCCCTGCCACTGTTGCGCATCGAGCGGCTCAGGAGTCGACGGTGACCCCCATCGAGCGCGCGGTGCCTTCGACGACTCTCATGGCCGCGTCGAGGTCGTTGGCGTTGAGGTCGGGCAGCTTGGTGGTCGCGATCTCCCGCACTTGGTCACGGGTCAGCCGGCCGACCTTGTCGGTGTGCGGCACCGACGACCCCTTCGCCAGGCCGGCCGCCTTCTTGATCATCTCCGCCGCCGGTGGCGTCTTGGTGATGAAGGTGAACGACCGGTCCTCGAAGATCGTGATCTCGACCGGGACGACGTTGCCGCGCATCGGCTCGGTCGCAGCATTGTAGGCCTTGCAGAACTCCATGATGTTGACCCCGTGGGGGCCGAGCGCGGTCCCGACCGGAGGCGCGGGGGTGGCTGCGCCGGCCTGCAGCTGCACCTTGACCAGTGCGGCGATTTTCTTCTTCTTCGGGGGCATGATGGTGTCCAAGCTCTCTGTTCGGATGCGGTGCTGGATTTCCAGCGGCAGCGCAGGGTACGTCCGGTGGTCAGACCTTCTCGATCTGGGCGAAGCTCAGCTCGACCGGGGTTTCGCGGCCGAAGATCTCGACGAGTGCCTTGACCCGCTGGGCGTCGACGTTGATCTCGGTGATCGTGGCGTGCAAGGAGGCGAACGGACCGTCGATCACCATCACCGAGTCGCTGACGGTGAAGTCGCTGAACTCGACCTTGCTGACCTTCCGTGGCTGCTCGGCTGCGCCGCCGCCCGCACTGGCCTCGACGGCGGCCCGCACGGCGGGGGCCAGCATGTCCTCGACCTCGGCCAGGCTCAGCGGCACCGGCTGGTGCGCGTGCCCGACGAAGCCGGTCACCGACGGCGTGTGGCGCACGGCTGACCACGACTCGTCGGTCAGGTCCAACCGAACTAGGACGTAGCCGGGGAGCGTGGTGCGCTGGCGCTTCCTGCGTTCACCGTTCTTGATCTCGTAGTAGTCCTCGGTGGGGACCACTACCTCGAAGATGTAGTCCTCCATGTTGAGCGAGCTGATGCGGTTCTCCAGGTTCGCCTTGACCCGCTTCTCCATACCGGAGTAGGTGTGCACGACGTACCAGTCGCCGAACTGGTTGTGCAGGCGGTCGAGGAACTCCGCCATCGGGTCCCCCGGCTGGGCCTGCTCGTCGGTGGCTGCCGCGTCCGCGTCGTCGGCCTCGGCGGCGAGCTCCGCCGCCACGTCTGACGTCGCGTCGACCGCCGCCTCGACGGCCCCCTCGGCGTCCTCCACCAGAGCATCGGCCTCCGGGTCGATGACAGCCACTACCGGCTGCTCCTCCAGCCCCTCCTCAGAGGTCACTCCCGGCTCGGTCTCGGGCTGTGACGTCGACGTGGCGCCGTAGGTCGCGAGCTCCGCACCTCCCCATGGAGCGATGTCCTCGGTGCTCTGAGACCCGAGCGCGTCCTCCGCCGCCGGCAAGTCTGGATCGGCGAACCCGTCGAGTTCCCTGGCCTCGGCCGGGGACTCGTCGGAGGTCGGCATGTCGACCTCGTCGACGGACTCGGCCTCCGTGGCCGCAAGGGCGGCGTCCAGTCCAGCGGCCACCTCGGCGACCTCGACGTCCTGTTCGAGGTCGGAGCCGGCACCCTCGGGCGCCACCGTGGCGCGAGAAGCGGACTCGGCCGTCTCGTTGAACGACTGGGACACTGGTCCGGTCACCTTCACTTGATTGGTCATTGCACTTGATCGTCATTGCACTTGATGGTCATTGGATGTCATCGGGGGTGTTGCGGTCCGGTCAGCCGAAGATCGCGAAGACCAGCTTGCCCAGGCCGTAGTCCAGCCCCGCGACGATCGTCATCATCACCAAGACAAAGGCGAGGACAACCAGGAAGTACGTGACGACCTGCTGCTGCGTCGGCCAGACCACCTTGCGCAGCTCGGCAACCACCTGCCGGTAGAACGTGGTCGGAGACGTGCGGCTCTTGTCGTCACCACGCCTCACCGGGGTGCTCGAACGGGTCTCGCTCACCTTGCCACCTGCCTCGATCTCATTGACTCTCCCGACTCGTGCCACCGCGGTCGCGGTCATGCAGGGCAGGAGGGACTCGAACCCACAACCTTCGGTTTTGGAGACCGATGCTCTGCCAGTTGAGCTACTGCCCTACGGCGGGCACCGCGACGCCGGGATGCGTGGTCGGGGCATGACGACACAGGTGCTGATCCACCGGTTGCTGAGTGTACGTGTTGGGCGCGGCCGGCGTAAAACCCGGTCCAGTGCTGAAAATCGGCCGTGCGCTGCGTGCGACGATGTGGCGCATGAGCGAGCGACCGCCGGCCCGCGCCCCGTCGCGGGTCTCCGCGCGAGTGGCGGCAATCGCCGAGTCGGCCACGCTCGCCGTCGATGCCCGGGCCAAGGCACTTCGCGCTGCCGGGCATCCGGTGATCGGGTTCGGGGCCGGCGAGCCGGACTTCGCTACTCCCGACTACATAGTCGAGGCAGCCGCGCGGGCGTGCCGCGATCCCCGTAACCACCGTTACACGCCCACCGGCGGGCTTGCGGAGCTGAAGGCGGCGATCGCAGACAAGACCCGGCGAGACTCGGGCTACGACGTCGCCCCGGCGCAGGTGCTGGTCACCAACGGCGGCAAGCAGGCCGTCTATGAGGCTTTCGCCGCGCTGGTCGACCCGGGCGACGAGGTGCTGCTGCCGGCGCCGTACTGGACGACTTATCCCGAGGTGATCCGCCTGGCCGGCGGCGTGCCGGTCGAGGTGGTCGCCGACGAGGGCGCCGACTACCTCGTCACCGTCGACCAGCTCGAGGCGGCCCGCACCGAACGTACCAAGGTGCTGCTGTTCTGCTCCCCCAGCAACCCCACGGGCGCGGTTTACCCGCGAGCAGACGTGGAGGCGATCGGGCGCTGGGCGGCGGACTGCGGGCTTTGGGTGGTCACCGACGAGATCTACGAGCACCTGACCTACCAGGGGGCCGAGGCGGTGTCGATGCCGGTCGCGGTGCCACGGCTGGCCGACCGCTGCGTCGTGCTCAACGGGGTGGCGAAGACCTACGCGATGACCGGGTGGCGAGTGGGGTGGCTGCTCGGTCCGCCGGACGTGGTCGCCGCCGCGACCAACCTGCAGTCGCACCTCACCTCCAACGTCTCCAACGTCTCGCAGCGCGCCGCACTGGAGGCGCTGACGTCGAACCTCGACGCCGTGGCAGCCATGCGGGAGGCGTTCGACCGCCGCCGACGCACGATCGTGGACATGCTGAACGAGATCGACGGAATGATCTGCCCGGAGCCCAAGGGCGCCTTCTACGTCTACCCGTGCGTCAAGGGGCTGCTGGGTCGCACCATCGCCGGTGTCGCGGCCGCCACGTCGGCAGAGCTCGCGACGCTGATCCTGGATGCCGCGGAGGTGGCGGTGGTGCCGGGCGAGGCCTTCGGCACCCCCGGCTACCTGCGGCTCTCCTACGCGCTGTCGGACCAGGACCTGGTCGAGGGCGTGACGCGCCTGCAGAAGCTGCTCGGCTCCGCCGGCGGTGGGTCCTGAGCTGCTGGACGTGCGCCCGTGAGACGGCTCCCGACCAGGCGCCGCACGAGCAGATTCTGGTGACCGGCTGGTGGCGGGTGGCGCATGCGTTCGACTCCTCGCTGCCGGGCTGGCTGGTGGTGCTGCCGCGCCGACATCTGGAGTCGATGGCCGAGCTGGACAGTGCCGAGGCGGCCGAGCTCGGCCCGCTGCTGGCTGACCTCGGCCGCGCGCTCGAGGACGTTACCGGCTGCACCAAGACCTACGTGATGCTCTTCGCCGAGGCTGAAGGCTTCGCCCATCTGCATCTGCACGTGGTGCCGCGGATGCCCGATGCACCGGCCGAGGAGGTCGGCCCGGGCATCTTCAGCCGGCTCGGCCGGCCCGACGCCGAACGCGTGCCCGGGACGGAGATGAACCGGCTCGCGAGGGCGCTGCGCGCGGCGGCTGGCCGGTGAGCGAGCCGGATCACCCCGCTGCCCTCCGCTCGGTGCACGACCTGCCGAAGGCCCACCTGCACCTGCACTTCACCGGCTCCATGCGACACCGAACGCTGTTGGACCTCGCGGAACGTGACGGCGTCAAGCTGCCGGTGGCGCTGCGCGAGGAGTGGCCACCGAAGCTCTCGACGGCCGACCAGAAGGGGTGGTTCCGCTTCCAGCGGCTCTACGACGTGGCTCGGTCGGTCCTGAGCACCGAGGGCGACGTCCGCCGGCTGCTGCTCGAGGCAGCCGAAGACGACCGGCGCGACGGCAGTCGGTGGATGGAGATCCAGGTCGACCCGTCGGGCTACGGCGCCCGGTTCGGCGGCATCACCTCCTTCGTCGACCTCGTGCTCGACGCCGCCCGGGACGCGACCGCACGTACCGGAGTCGGCATCGGCGTCGTCATCGCCGCCAACCGCACCCGGCATCCCCTCGACGCGCGCGCGCTGGCCCGACTCGCGGCGCAGTACGCCGGTCGCGGCGTCGTCGGCTTCGGGCTGTCCAACGACGAGCGCAGAGGCGACATCGCCGCGTTCGGCCCCGCGTTCGCCATCGCGAGGCGGGCGGGTTTGATCAGCGTCCCGCACGGCGGCGAGCTGCGCGGCGCCGCAAGCGTGGCGGCGTGCCTGCGAGAGCTGGGCGCTGACCGGATCGGGCACGGAGTCCGTTGCGTCGAGGACGAGCGGGTGCTCGACGCGGTGGCTGCCTCGGGAGCGACGCTGGAGGTGTGCCCGGTTTCCAACGTCTCGCTCGGCGTCTACGCCTCGTTGGAGGAGGTGCCGGTGCCGGAGCTGCTGGCCGCCGGCGTCCCGGTCAGCCTGGGGGCCGATGACCCGCTGCTCTTCGGCTCCCGGTTGGCCGGTCAGTACGCGGTCCTGCGGGCAGCCCACGGGTTCGACGACTCCGGGCTGGCCGAGCTGGCCCGGATGTCCATCCGCGGGTCGCGGGCACCAGACGAGGTACGCGGTGGGCTGCTGAGCGATGTCGACGAGTGGCTCGCACGTACCTCGGCTGTGCCATGGTGAGCCCATGACATCGGGGTGGTCCGGACCAGACGGTGGGCAGGACGCTCCGGATGGCGGTTACCCGCAACCGGGCTATCCGGGCTCCGGTCCGGGTTACGGCCCCGGCTATCCGGGCTCCGGCTACTACGGGCCGCCGCAGCTGCCCCGGCACCCCGACGCCCTGACCGCGCTCGTACTCGGCATCGTCGGCGTAGTGGCCCTGCCGCTCACCGGTCCCTTCGCCTGGTGGCTGGGCAACCGCGCGCGCAACGACATAGCGGCCAACCGGGGGCGATGGTCGGGGGAGGACATGGCCAAGGCCGGCTTCGTGCTGGGCATCATCGGCACCGTGTTCTGCGCCTTCTTCGTAGTAGGACTGCTGCTCTTCTTCGTGGTCGCGGTGGGAGCGGCCACCAGCTAGGCCGAGAGTTCGGCTCAGAGCGAGCAGCCGACCGTCACCGGCTCGTTGGCCAGCTCGACGCCGAAGCGCTCCCGTACACCGGTGCGGATCTCGCGGGCGAGCGACAGCAGCTCGGTGGTGCGTGCGCCACCTCGGTTGGTCAGGGCCAGCGGGTGCTTGGCGGAGATCCCCACCGGACCGCAGCCGTACCCCTTCTCGAAGCCGGCCCGCTCGATCAACCAGGCGGCACTGGTCTTGACGCGGCCGTCGGGCTGCGGCCATCGGGGCGCGTCGGCCGGCAGGCTGGCGGCGGCCGGCGGCGCCAGCACCGGGTTGGTGAAGAACGAGCCGGCGCTCCAGGTGTCGTGGTCGGCGGTGTCGAGCACCATCCCCTTTCGACGGCGCAGCGCGAGCACCGCCTCCCGGACGCGGCGCAGCGGCGCGCGATCGCCGAGCGCGACGCCGAGGCCACGCGCCAGCTCCGGGTAGCGGATCGGCGTCGAGATCTCGCCGTGGTGCAGCAGGAAAGTGACGTCCAGGACCAGGTAAGCGTCGGGGTCGTTCTTGAACCGGCTCGACCGGTAGCCAAACCCGCAGTCAGCCGTGTCGAGAGTGACCGCGTGTCGAGCGCGGCGGTCCCACGCGCGAACCGACGCGACAGTCTGGGAGACCTCCTGACCGTAGGCGCCAACGTTCTGGATGGGCACCGCGCCAGTGGTCCCCGGAATGCCGGACAACGCCTCGATCCCGGGCCGCCCGGCATCGACGGCGCGGGCGACCACGTCGTCCCAGTTCTCCCCCGCGGCCACCGTGACGGTCTCCCCGACCCGGAGGTCCCCTTCGGTCACGACTCCCCGCGTACGCACGGCGACCACCGTCCCGGCGAAGCCACTGTCGGCGATCACGAGGTTGCTGCCGCCACCGAGCACGAGCACCGGTTCGCCGGTGGAGTCGCAGGCGGAGACGACGTCGACGAACTCGGCCTCGGTCTCCACCTCGACCAGCCGGTCGGCGGGTCCACCGAGCCGCAGTGTGGTCAGCGGCGCGAGGTCGGCCGAGTGCCGTTCACGCATCGGGCTCGACGCGGACCAGAGCACGGGCGGCGCCGAGCACCTTTCGGTCTGCGCAGGTCACCGTCAGCTCCACCCGCACGGTCGCCGGGTGCTCGGTGGCCGCGACCGTGCCGGTGACGCGCACGTCGACACCGAGGTCGTCGTCAGGCACCACGACTGGCCTGGTGAACCGGGCGCCGAGCTCGAGCACCCGCTCTGGTCCGCCGGCCCAGTCGGCCACCGCGCGGCCGGCGAGCGCCAGCGTGTACATGCCGTGGGCGACCACTCCCGGCAGACCGATCTCGCGAGCGGCCCGGTCCGACCAGTGGATCGGGTTGCGGTCACCGCTCGCACCGGCATAGGCCACCAGGTGCGCGCGCGTCACCGGGTACGTGCGGGGCTCGGGAGTCGAGCCGACCCGCAGCCCCATCACTGCTCCGCGACCGGCGGCGGACGGTGAGCCAGGGTCGCCGAGGCGGTGCACACATGCTCCCCTTCGACGGTCACCACCTCACTGCGGGTGGCAAGGACGTCGGTGCCGGCAGCGGAGCGCACCGACTCCACCGTGAGCCGGGCGGTCAGCACGTCACCGGCGACCACGAGCCTTGAGGAGACGAACCGCTGCTCCGCGTGGACGACGTAACGCAGCTCGATGCCAACGGCTGGGTCGGCCAGCAGGGCCGACACCGCCTGGAAGGCAATGACCATGGGAAAGGTCACCGGTGCGACGACGTCGGGGTGCCCGGCCGCGCGGGCGGCCTGCGGGTCGTGGTGGAGCGGGTCGAGGGCGCCGATCGCACGGGCGAAGTCGCCGATCACGTTGCGCGTCGCCGAGTACGGCGCGGTGGCGGGTAGCTCCCAGCCGGCCAGTCCGGGAGTGATCGGCATGGGTCGACGCAGCCGGACCGTCGCGTCGCTCAGCGGGTCTCGCGGTGCTCGGTGTGGGACTTGCAGCGCCGGCAGAACTTGGCGAGCTGCAGCCGGTCCGGATCATTTCGCCGGTTCTTGCGCGTGATGTAGTTGCGCTCCTTGCACACGGTGCAAGCCATCGTGATCTTTGGGCGGACGTCGGCGCTCTTGCTGGCCACTGCAGTGCCTCTTCGCTGGTCGATTCGGGTGGTGCGGTCTGTTGTAGCTGCGTGGCGGTCAGGTACGGATGCTTCCGGACTGTGGTAGCGGGGGCGGGACTTGAACCCGCGACACCACGATTATGAGCCGTGTGCTCTGACCACCTGAGCTACCCCGCCATGAGGGAACGGTCACCACCACTGTCCTCTCCGGTGTACAACCGGCAACGACCGCGGTACCTTCCCGACCCCTCGAGCCCCAATACGGAATCGAACCGTAGACCTTCTCCTTACCATGGAGACGCTCTGCCGACTGAGCTATTGGGGCAGCGACAAGCGAGGATACACAGGCCATCGGAGCTTCGAGAAATCGCCTGGCGACCCTTCCGACGGGCCGCTGGCAGGCGCCGAGAGCCGATCCCGCTCGAGGATGCATGTCGAGCGGATCTAGCGAACTCGGTGCGTGGCAGGTGCAGGATTCGAACCTGCGTAGGCGTAAGCCGACGGATTTACAGTCCGCTCCCATTGGCCGCTCGGGCAACCTGCCATTCACCTGCGCCGGGGGCACGCACCTCCCGGCTGCAGCGCGCAACACCATAGCGCAGCGCCTACGCTGGTCGACGACCACCCAAGCCCGCCGCGCATCCAGAGGAGGTCCCGCTGATGGCAGGAGACGCGTCCTTCGACATCGTCAGCAAGGTCGACCGTCAAGAGGCCGACAACGCGCTGAACCAGACCTCCCGCGAGCTCGGTCAGCGCTTCGACTTCAAGAACACCGGGGCCTCGATCTCGTGGCAGGGCGAGCTTGGGGTGGAGATGAGCGCCAACTCCGAGGACCGCGTGCGCGCGGTGCTCGACGTGTTCAAGGACAAGCTCATCAAACGCGGCATCTCGCTGAAGGCGCTCGACGCGGGCGAGCCGCGCAACTCGGGCCGCGAGGTCAAGATCTCGGCCACGCTGACCGACGGCATCACCCAGGAGCAGGCCAAGAAGGTCGGCAAGCTGATCCGCGACGACGGCCCCAAGGGCGTCAAGGTGGCTGTCCAGGGCGACGAGCTGCGGGTGTGGAGCAAGAAGAAGGACGACCTGCAGGACGTGATCAGCCTGGTCAAGAGCGCCGAGCTCGACTTCGCGGTCCAGTTCACCAACTACCGCTGATGTCTTCCCGGTCGCCGTCGACGACCGTGCCGATGGGACACTGCGGGCATGAGGTTTCGCGCTCCGCTGCTGCTCGCCGGCAAGACTGCGACGGGCATCCAGGTGCCCGACGAGGTCGTCGAGGGTCTCGGCTCGGGCAAGCGG
>JBBSGC010000078.1:0-9787 GCA_038254525.1 Propionibacteriales bacterium
CCGCGACCTCAGTCGCTGGTCTGGAGTCACCAGCACATCGCGAAGTCGCTCGGGCACGGCCACCTGAGCTGAGCAGTCGCTCGAGCAATCGACCGGCCGGACCCGCGGGATCAACGTCAGCGGCACGCAGGTTGACCCTGCAGGTTGACCTGCTTCTCTATTCACCCCGACCGATCGGCCCCCTTGCCCTCTTCTGGACGCTGTGGGCACACCCTGTGGACGGGTAGCCAAGCCGAGCGGCAACTGTCGGCGGCCATCAGCAGACTTCTGATATGAGCAACAAGCGCAACCGGCGCCGCCTTGCGCCAGCGCCAACCAGTTCACGCGCCCACGGCGACCGGCCGGCGCGGCTGCCTCCGGCGCTCGCCGGCGTGCCCACCGAGCCGTCAACACCGCAACCGCTAGGCGGTGTCGAGACTGCGGTGGGCTACATCGCCACCGGCGCGCTCGACCCGCACCTGTCCGAGATCATGCGCGCGATTCACGAGCGTCAGCGGCACTTGGCCAGGACGCGATCGGTCCAGGCGCTGGCCCGCGTCTCGGTCGGTGACCGAGTGCGACTGACGCGAGACGTCCGCCCGTATTACCTGCACGGCGCCACCGGCACCGTCATCGGCTGGTCCGGTCAGCGGGTCAGCGTGCTGCTCGACGTGCCTATCGGGCGCTTCACGCACGGCGAGCTCACCTGTCCGCCGCTGGGGCTCGAGCGGCTGAGCGCATGACGCCATGACGTACCCAGCCGGTCCGACGCGGTACCAGATCGAGGGCGGTGACGGTACCATCGCGGCATGGCGACCAATCTACGGCTGAGCGCTGAGACGGCCACCGCGCTGCGGGCAGCTGCCGAGTCAACTGGGCGATCCCAACAGGATCTGCTGCGAGACGCCGTCAACCGCTACCTGGGGCTCAGTGGCGAATCGGATCGAGAGCGCGGCGTGCGCAGCGGGCTCGTCCGACCCCCCAGCTCGTTCGTCGACGTCACACCCAGCGTCCAGCTGGCCGCCGGCGTCTCCATCCTGGACCTGCTGGACCGGGATGAGAAGGAGTGATCGTTTACGCCGACAGCAGCGCTTTGCTGAAGAGGGTCATCGTTGAAGCGGAGTCTGCGGGCATGCGCTCGCTGCTGGCACGGCACGAAGCAGCTGGCGACCTGGTGGCCGCGTCATCGGTGTCCTGGTTGGAGATCTGGCGCTCTCTGCGCCGCGCCGGCATCACGCAGATCGACCACCTAGCGACGCAAGCTCTGTCCGGCGTCGCCG
This sequence comes from Propionibacteriales bacterium, assembly GCA_038254525.1. GTDB lineage: Bacteria > Actinomycetota > Actinomycetes > Propionibacteriales > Nocardioidaceae > JBBSGC01. The sequence continues at coordinate 1,260 of JBBSGC010000078.1, forward strand.
AACATCCCCTGTCAGACCAGCTGCTCACACGGGCGCGGACAGTTGGCCCGCGCTGGTTGCGGTCGCTCGATGCGCTGCATCTCGCGTCGGCGATCGAGATAGGAGCCGAGTCGATGGTGACCTACGACCAACGGCTCGCCCACGCGTCGCGTCTGCTGGGACTGGTCGTTCTCGCGCCGGGCTGACGCTGTGCCGTGCCAGGTGGCACGCCGCGTCGGCGTCCTCTTAGGGCGGGTTCAGTTCCTCTATGGCCGGGCCACCGACGTCGACGACCTTTTTGGTGGACAACGCGTTCGGGCTGTCGGCACCCCACACGTCGCGCAGCACCGCGACCGTCATCCCAGCGAGCCGATGACCCTCCTCAGGAGGCATGTCGAGCTGGAGATTGTCGGTACCGGTCACCGACCTGCCCTTGCGGTCACGGACCGGGGGTTCCCAGCCGAGCGCGAGCACCCGTTCGTCTTCCCCCTGACCGGCCACGCCGCCCTCGTAGGACACCTCCCCGTGGATGCCCTGATCGCCCCACGACATGAACTGCACATAGCGTGCCGTTCCCTTGACCTCGATGACCAGCACCTCCCGGTCGCGCAGGGCGCGCAAGAAACGGCCCAGCCGCTGCTCGAGAGTCCACCACTCGTCGGCGCTGGCGTCGACCGGCGTTGCACCGTCCATCGCTCCTCCTCGCGCCTGGCCGACACCCCTTCCCGACTGTAGACGGACAGACGAGCCACATACCCCTGCGACGTCCGCGACGTAGTCGCCGTAGTCCTGTGTCGCGGCCGTGACGGCAGCTGCCACCAGATCGAGGTCGACCCGAACGTACTCGTGGACGAACACGTTGCGCCGGCCGACCGAGCGCCAAAGCCGTTCGCAGACAGCGACGTCGAGCACGCCGGCTGTACGCACGGCGTCAAATTACGTCCGGTAGTCCCCGGTGCCCGGTCGAGCATCGTCGCGGCGATGTGACTGTTGATGGAACGGCCATCTCGACGAGCTGGGAGAGAATCCGCTCAATCGCATGCCGGAGCATCCGATCTGCACGTAGGTCCGACGACGTGAGCGGTTCGACAAGGCGCAGGTCCGCGAGCAGGTCGCGGAACAGCGCCAGCCGTGCGTGGACGACGTCGGCATCCAGCTCCCGAGGGCTGACTGCGACATCAGGTCGAGGTCGAGCGCCGCAACCAGGCGGTGTCGAGCCTCTCCATGATGGCGGCGATCTGCGCGTTGGCGAAGTCGTCGGGCTGGTGCTGGTACAACGGCCGTCCGCCCACCAGTGCCCGTTCGCGAGCCACCGGACCAGCCCGGTTGAGCACCATCAGATCGACGTGGTCACTGCTCAGACTCCGGGCGAGCGCAGCCAGCGGCGGTGCAAGTAGTCGGCGAGATCATGCGGTTTGAAGCGCGGTCAGTGATACCAGATTCGGGAGCGACGTCGAACTGCTGCATGTGCTCAGGGCGGAACCGATCGGCATGCCAGCGAACAAGAAACCGACGGCCAACGGGACCGGGTCACCGCCGATCTGACCCGCCAGCCAGACCGTATCGAACCGCGCGACGAGGTGACTACCGGGTGCTCGTCCGCATCGTCGAGGATGCCGATGCGGTGCTGGTCGTGCGCATCGACCACCGGGCCGACGTCCATCGTCGTCGCTGACGGCTTCATCGGCGGGACGCCGCAGTGCCCACCGCGGAGCTTCTGGTGGCAGAAGCAGTGTCTCAAGGCGCCTCTCGCAACCCGCTCGCCCGGGCCACGCGTCGCGACACCGCACGCCGCACCGCCGCCTCGGACCCGATCACCCGCACGTGGGTCTGCGCCCGGGTCACCGCCGTGTAGAACAGCTCGCGCGTCAACACCCGCGAGTCGGCCGCGGGCAGCAGCAGAGTCGCCCGGTCGAACTGGCTGCCCTGCGCCCGATGCACGGTCATCGCATGCACGGTCAGCACCGCCGACAACCGGCTCGGGCTCAGCAGGGCCGGCTTGCTCCCACGCCCGAACGCGGCCAGCAGCCCGCGTTCGCCGCCGTCGACCACCACGCCGGTGTCGCCGTTGAAGAGCTCCACGTCGTAGTCGTTGGCCGTCACCAGCAGCGGCTGACCGCGGTACCACTTGCCGGCAGCCGGCCGGCCCAGCGCGTCCGCGAGCCACCTCTCGACCTGCTCGGTCCACCGCGCCACCCCGTAGGGGCCGCGGCGGTGCGCGCACAACAGCCGATGCCGGCCAAGTGCTTCGATCGCCTCGCGCGCTTGATCGGCGTCCGCGAGCTCGGTCAGCGCCCGGGCCGCATCGACCACGTCGTCGCGCAGAGCGCCGAGCTGCCCCGCGGCCAGCGTCCCGTCCGGCGGTGTCTCGACGTAAGACACCGACGGCCCGCCGGCACGCAACAGGGTGAGCACCCGGTCCTCGTCGGTCTCCCGGATGGCCGCGGCCAACTCCCCGATAGCCGCTCCGTAGCGGTGGGTGACGGTCAGCCGTACAACGCCGTTGCGCAATGCGGCGGGATCCGCGTCGCCGACGTCGGCGGGGACCACCTGGCCAAGCTGCGGCGGGATGGTGGCGCCAGTCGGCGCCGGTCGCTCGACCAAGTCACCGAGCACGGCACCCGCCTCGACCGACGCCAGCTGTTCGGGGTCGCCGACCAGCACCAGGCGCGCCTCGGGGCGCACCGCCTCCACCAGCCGCGACATCAGCGTGAGCGAGACCATCGACGTCTCGTCGACGACGACGACGTCGTAGGGCAGCCGGTCGTGGCGGTCGTGTCGGAACCGGCTGCGGCTGCCCGGCTTGCGGCCGAGCAGCCGGTGCACCGTCGACGCCGACAGGTCGGCCAGATCGAGGCCACGGGCCTGCGCCTCCTCGTGCACGGCCTCAATGAGCCGGGCGGCCGCCTTGCCGGTTGGTGCCGCCAGCGCGATCCGCGGCGGCGGGTCGGACAGCGTGCGCAGCAGCTCGATGATCCGCGCCACGGTCGTCGTCTTCCCGGTGCCCGGACCGCCGGCCACCACGGTCACCGACCGCAGGGCCGCCATCGCGGCGGCCAGCCGCTGCCGGTCGGGTCCGCGGCCGGGGAACAGCCGGGCGAGCTCGTCGCGCAACGCATCGACATCCACCGGCGGCACAGCGCGCGAGGCCCGGGCGTCGAGCTCCTCGCGCACCAGCTGCTCCTGGCGCCAGTAGCGGTCGAGGTAGAGCAGCGCGCCCACCAGCCGAAGCGGGTGGCCGGTCCGCTCCGGCGCAGACAGCTCAGCGTGCGCCACCAGCGCGCTGCCGCCACATGCGCTCAGCCAGTCCCCCGGCTCCGGCCATGGCAGCGCGTCGACGTCCGTACGCGCATCGTCCTCCGCCGTCACCGTCTCGCGGGCCGTCGACAGATCCACACAGACCGATCCCAGCCGTACGCCACGGACCGCGAGCGCCGCGGCCAACAGCACACGTTCGTCGGACTCGTGACCCAGCCGGGCGAGCCGCTGTGCGACGTGCACGTCGGCGGCGCTGAGCACACAGGCGGCGTTGAAGACGCGGAGCAGCCCGGTCGCTCGCAGCGCCAGTCGCACGTCGAAGGCGTCGCCCTCGTCGGGCAGCACGACCTCGTCGATCACCGGCACGGCGCACCACCTGCCAGCAGCGTGGAGAGGTCATCCACCAGGCCAGGCGGCGGCGTCCATCCGAAGACTCCGCAGGGAACGCCGTCGACCAGCGGCGTGTCCGGGCCGGACATCCCGCGCAGGAACAGGTAAAGGCCGCCAGCCAGGTGCCGGTCGGGGTCATAGCCGGGCTGGCGCCACCGAAGGTAGCGGTGCAGCGCGACCAGATAGAGCAGCAGCTGCAGCGGGTAGTTCGCCGCCAGCATCGCCTCGGTCAGCGCCGCCGGCCGGTAGTGCCACGCGCTCAGCGGCTCACCCGGTGCACCGCCCAGCCAGTTGGTCTTGTAGTCGACGATGAGGAAACGCGGCTCGCCGCCGGCGGCGGGCAGGCGCAGCACCGCATCCAGGCTCCCGGTGAGGTAGCCGCGCAGCTGCTCGCGGGACACGCCAGGTCCGGTCAGCCGGTCGGGGTAGGCGGCGAAGCGGTCACCGTCGGGCAGTCGCCGGCGCAGCAGGTCGGCCACGCCCGCCAGGGTGGCCGCCGTCTGGACGGGGTCGTCGCCGCCGGCCAGTGGCAGCTCGAAGGTCATCTCGGCGAGCCGGTCGGCGGGCGCCACCTCGCGCAGCCGCGTGTCGCCGGCGAGAGGGCCGAGTGGTGTCTCCAGCGCCGGTTGCAGGGCGGCGGCCAGCACCTCGGCCGAGTAGGCGGTGCTCAGCCGACCGGCCAGCACCTTGCGGCTCTGCTCGAGGAGCTCGGCGCGCAGATCGGGCACCGATGCGTCGACCGACTCGAGCACCGAGTGGACGACGATGCCGAAACCGGCGCCGCTGGGCAGATCCGCCATCGGCGACGGCACCGCGCGCAGCGCCTCGTCGAGCAGCTGGCGCTCCTCGTCAACGGTCTGCGGCGCCGGTGGCTCGTCGTCGAGCTGCCGGTCCTCCGGCTCGCTGGCTACGCCCGCGTCGGAGGCCGCCTCGTGCGCCACCGCGGTCAGCGCGGTGTAGGACGTGCGCCGCCAGGCGGTGTCGAGCGAGCGGTCGAAGGCGGCGGCCCGCAGCGCGGGCGGCGGGCGAACCGGCGGCGCCCACCGCACCGGACCGCCAGGCAGCGTCACCTCCTCCACGGCGACCGACCCCGCGGACCGGGCCGCCAGCTCGGCCAGCCGCCGGAGCACGGGTTCGTCGCCTGGCACCGACACCGAGTCCGCTGGCTCCTCCCCCGGCGCGAAGCCGCCGAACAGCAGCCGGTGCGTAGCCGCACCCGCGGTGTTCCGAGACGGTGCCCACCAGGTGACGACCTGGCACTGCGCCCGGGTGAGCGCGACGTAGAGCAGCCGCAGCGACTCACCGGCCTGCTCGCCCGCGTACACCGTGCAGTGCTCAGCGAACGCGGGCGCGTCCCTGCCGCCGACGTCGAGCCGGCGCACCCCGTCGGGGGTGTGGAAGCGGGGGTGGGGCGACTCGGTGACCCAGCGGTCCCAGCCGAACGGCACATAGACGACGGGAAACTCCAGGCCCTTGCTGCGGTGCACGGTAACGACCTGGACCGCCTCGGCGTCGGACTCCAGCCGCCGGCTGCGCTCCTCGGCCTCGGCGTCGGAGTCAGCGATCCGCCGCTGCAGCCACTCGACCAGCGCCGACGTGCCGAGCTGTTCGGCCGCGGCGGCGGCATGCAGCGCCTCGCCGATGTGCCGCAGGTCCGTCAGCTGACGCTCCCCGTCTGGAGTCGCGAGCGTCCGCTCGAGCAGCCGGCCACCCTCGCTGGCCATCTCGAGCAGTGCGGGAACGCCGCGGCGTTCGAGCACCGCAGCCCATTCGCTGAGCAGCGGGCCGAGCTCGTCCATCGCGTCATCACCAGCAGCCGCGAGGCGCCCGGCGTCCCAGCCGACGAAGGCGCTCAACGCCGCGGTGCGGGCGCGGGTCTGCCGGTGCGGCTGCTCCAGGGCCTGCAGCAGCACCAGCCACTCGGTCGCCATCGCGGTCCCGAAGACGTTGACCGCGCCGGTGAGCACCGCGGGTACGCTTGCCGCGCGGAGTGTGTCGTGGACCAGCGTCGCCTGGTTGTTGGTGTGCACGAGGACGGCGATGTCACCAGGCGCCACCGACCGCCCGGTGTCCGCGAGCGGTCCAGTGTCGTCGAGGCTCAGCTGCGCGCGGCTGTCCAGCAACTGCACGATCTCAGCGGTCAGGTCGCGGGCGAGCGCCTCGCGGACCCGACGGACCGCCGGCGGCGAGCCGGTCGGCTTCGACCCGAGCGCCCCCCGGGTGAGCACCCGCAGCCGGACGGCCGGATCGGACGGCGCTCCGGCCAGCCGGCGCCGCGGATGGGCCGAGGCCACCGGCCGCACGACGATGCCTGGGTCGCCGAGCGCGGCCTGACCGAAAAGGTGACCGAGCCCGTCGAGCAGGGCCTCGTCGCTGCGCCAGTTCTTCGCCAGCGTGGCGGTGCCTTGGGCGTCGCGCTTGGCGGCGAGGTAGGTCACCACGTCGCCGCCGCGGAAGGCATAGATCGCCTGCTTCGGGTCGCCGATCAAGACCAGCGTGTTGTGCCCGTGGAAGGCGGTGCGCAGGATCTCCCACTGCACCGGGTCGGTGTCCTGGAACTCGTCGACGAGCACGACCGAGTAGCGCGACCGGACCCGGGCGCAGGCCGCCTCGCCGCCCGCAGGGTCGACGAGCGCGTCGCGCAGCCGGGTGAGCAGGTCGTCGTAGTCACGCAGCCGGCGCTGGCGCTTGCGGGCGTCGACGTCGGCGCGCACCGCCTGGGCGAAGCGGACCAGCTCGGCAGCGGCGGTACCCGAGTCGGCCGCCTGTGGTTCGAGGACGGCGTGCCGGTCGCCGACCACTGTCCGCGCCAGCTTGCGTGCCTCGACGTAGGTCAGCAGCGGCGGCTCGGAGCCCGGGCGGCCCCACTTGCGCAGGTATAGGTCGTCGACGACCTCGGTGACCAGGTCGTCGATGCTCTCCACGAACACCGCACCGGGCTCGAAGTCGCCGGCGATGCCCAGCCCGGTCAGCATCTGCGAGCAGAACGCGTGCGTGGTCGCGATCGTGGCCGCGTCGAAGTCGGCGAGCGCCGTGGCCAGCCGCTTGCGCCGCAGCGCCACCTCGTCGTCGTCGGCGTCGGCCAACAGCCGCAGCAGGTCGTCGTCGCCGCCCGCGCGGGCGCGTGCCGGATGGGCAAGCCCGCGCTCGGCGGTGACCAGCCGGGCCCGGACCCGCTCCCGCAGCTCCTGCGTCGCCGCCCGCCCGAACGTCACCAGCATGAGCTCGCCCAGCTCGGCGTGCCCCTCGGCGACGTAGCGGGTGGCAAGCGCGGCGATCGTGAACGTCTTGCCGGTGCCGGCGCTCGCCTCGAGCACGGTCGTGCCGGTCGGCAACTGTCCGCAGATGTCGAACGGCTCCGGCGCCTCGTTCGTCATGCGCTCTCCAGCGTCTCGGCGTCGAGCAGCGGCCACCACAACCGGCAGGCCAGCGCCCCGAACCGCGCGGTCTCGCGCTCGGTCGCGCCGTGGCGCTGGTCGGCGTCGCCGGCCCGGGCCGCCGAGACATCGGCGAACGACGATTGCGCACCCCATAGGCGTACGTGCCAGTCGTCCTTGGCCTCGAAGGCCTCGGGCCACTTCTTGGTCAGCTCGTCGAGCACCGCGTGCTCGTGGTCGTGCAGGTGCCGGGAGTGGGCATAGGAGTGCGCGGCGTCGAGCGGCAGCGGGAGCGGCTCGCACAGCCCGCGGTCGCGCAGGTCGACCAGCGTGCCCAGCACGGCGACGGCGTCGTCGCGCGGAGGCGCGGCGAGCAGCGACCGCTGTGGCGGCTTCCCGCGCTTCGCGCCGCGGCCCACCGTGGTGGCCCGCCAGCCGCGGTCGGGGTGGGAGGCGGCGAGCGCGAGCAGTAGCACCCAGGCGCGCAGCCGGTGTTTGGCCCCGAGCCGGCTGTAGACGGTGCGCGCCAGCGTGTCGGCGTGCACGCTGTTGACCGTGCCCGCCAGCACCCGGCCGTCGGGCAGGGGCACCGACACGTCGTAGGAGTGGCCCTCGCCCACGCGATCCGGCTCCCCCACGGCGAGCACCGGCTCGGCCTCGGCGACGATCTGCTCGAGCAGCGCGTTGCCCAGGGCGCCGGGCGGCAGCGTGCCGCGCAGCCATTCCGCGCGTTGAGCGGTGACCGGATCGGCGCCGGCGAGCCGGCCCTCGAGCCAGCGGTTGCCGATGGCCCACTCATCTAGGGGCGGCAGCTCGGCGTGCAGCGCGTCGTCGAGCGGCTCGTCCTCCTCGGGCACGCCGATGCCGAGGCGCTGGCTGAGAAAGCCGCGCACCGGGTGTTCGAGGAACCGCACGAGCCGGTCCAGCGGCACGAGACCGTCGTGGTCGGCCATCGGGGGCAACGGGGAGGCGAGCAACGGCGGCACCGGTCGGCGGGGCCGAGTGGCGGCCTCGGCACCGGCGAGCGCACCCCGGTCGTGGCTGAACGGCCCGGCCGCACCGAGGACCGCGTGCTCGAAGTTGCGTGCGTCGAACGGCTGCAACGGATGGCGGATCACGACGTGCTGATGCGCGGGCCGTCCGCCGGGACTGCGCACGGTCGCGTCGACGACGTCGAGGATCTCGCCGAGCGGCACCGCCGGTGGACGCTCGGCGCCGGTGCGCTCGTCGGCGCCGGTGTAGAGGACGACGAGGTGCTCCTCCGCGGCGAGCATCGCGTCGAGCAGCAGCTGCCGGTCCTCGCTGCGGCGGTCCCGCTCCCCTACCAGCGGGTCGCGGGCGAGCACGTCGTCGCCGTCGGTGCCGGCGGTCCGCGGGAAGACACCGTCGTCGAGCCCGAGCAGACAGATCACCCGGTGCGGCACCGAGCGCATCGGCACCATCGAGCACATTGTGAGGTTGCCGGTGCGGAAGTTGGCCCGGGTCGGGCGGCCCTGCAGCCGGTCGGCGAGCAGCGCGCGCACG
>JBBSGC010000079.1:0-9624 GCA_038254525.1 Propionibacteriales bacterium
AAGGCGACCTTGTCGCCGTGGCCGGCTTCGACGTGGCGGTCCAGGCAGTTGTACGCGGCGTTGAGCGTGCCCCCGACGAACCACTTGGCGAACGGGGGGTTGTCCCAGTCGAGCACCCGATCCCAGCGGGTCGCCCAGTCGAGGCGGTCCGCAGCCTGCTCCCAGAACGCCAGCCGGTCGGCGTCGGCCTGCGCATAGACCTCCGCGGTGACGTTGGCGTGCGCGGCGAGCTCGGCCGGGGGGTCGAAGTGCCGGTCCTCCCGGGACAGGTTCGACAGTGCGGACTCGGTCATCGCATCTCCTCGAGCTTGGTTGCCGGGCTGCCCCGGGATGGGTCAACGGGGCCAGGTGGGCAGGGCCTCGCGCTGGTGCGTGGCGTTGGTGACTCCGGCGAACGATGCATACCAGGCCAGCAGCGCGGTGAGGATTCCGGCGTAGCCGCCGATCTTGGTGATCCCCTCCGTCATTGAGTACTCGCCGATCGCCAGCAGGAAGAAGGTGATCGTCAGCACCACGAACACCGCGAAGATGGCTCCGGTGGTCCGCATCGCCGCCACGGTCATGTAGGCGGTGAAGATGCCCCAGGCGAGCAGCCAGGTGCCCACGCCCTTGTTGGCGTCGGCGCCGGCAGCGGTCAGGTCGGTGGAGTTGGCCAGGTACCAGAACGACATCCAGAACGCGCCGTACGAGCAGAACGCCGTCGCGCCGAACGTGTTGCCCTTGGCGAACTCCCAAAGGCCGGCCGCGAACTGCGCGATCCCGCCGTAGAACAGGGCCAGGCCGAACACGACGGGTTCCACGGTTGCGGGGAGGATCCCGGAGTTGACGCAGCTGAGGATGAACGTGGTCAGGGCGAACCCTGCCAGCCCCAGCGGACCGGGGTCGCCGATCGAGGCACTGCGGGCCACGCCGGACGCAGCCGTGGGGTCGTCCCGGTCGGTCCTGCTGGTGCCACGGTTTCCGGCCATGGTGCTCTCCTCTTTCTGGGCGGGACGGGCACTTGGGAGCATAGGGAGCCGACGGGTCGGTGGCCAGGGTCGAAGCTTCCGGATCACCAGCTCGCTTGCAGCGGGCGGCCCTCGTCGTAGCCGGAACTGCTCTGCAGCCCGATCACGGCGCGTTCGGCGAGCTCGGGCAGCGTGCGGGCGCCGGCGTAGGTGGCGCTGCTTCGCACGCCGGCCGTGATCGCGTCGACGAGGTCCTCGACGCCGGGCCGCGCGGGGTCCAGGTACATCGTGGCGCTCGAGATGCCCTCCTCGAACAGCGCCATCCGGGCCCGCTCGAAGCCGGCAGCGTCGCGGGTACGGTTCGCCACCGCGCGCGCAGAGGCCATGCCGTAGGACTCCTTGTAGGCGCGGCCGGCACTGTCGCGCAGCAGCTCACCGGGGCTCTCGTAGGTGCCCGCGAACCAGGATCCGACCATCACGCTGGCGGCCCCGGCGGCGAGCGCCAGCGCCACGTCGCGCGGGTAACGGACGCCTCCGTCGGCCCACACGTGCCCACCTCGCTCGGCGGCCGCGGACGCGCAGTCGAGCACCGCGGAGAACTGTGGCCGCCCGACGCCGGTCATCATCCGGGTCGTGCACATGGCGCCGGGCCCGACCCCGACCTTGACGATGTCGGCGCCGGCCGCCAGCAGGTCGCGGGTGCCCTGTGCGGACACCACGTTGCCGGCGACCAGCGGCACCCGGCGGCCGCTGCGCGACTCGTGCGCGTCGCGCAGGGCGCGTACGAGCGGAACGATCTCCAGCACCTTGTGCTGGTGCCCGTGAGCGGTGTCGACCACCAGCACGTCGATGCCGCGGTCCAGCAACGCCGCCGCCTTGTCGCAAACCTCTCCGTTGATGCCGACGGCCGCCCCCACCAGCAGCTTCCCTTCGCCGTCGACCGCGGGGCGATAGACCGCCGACCGCAGGGCGCCGGTCCGAGTGACCACCCCGACGAGGGCGTCGGTGTCGGTGACCGGTGCCATCGTCAGGTGCCGGGCAGCGAGCGCGTCGAACATCTCGCGCGGCTCGGCGGACGCGTCCAGTAGCAGCACGTCCCGGGTCATGACCTCGTGCACCTGGGTGAAGCGGTCGACACCGACGCCGTCGCGCTCGCTCAGCACACCGAGCGGCTTGCCGTCCTCGACAACGACCACTGCGCCGTGCGCCCGCTTGGGAATGAGCGCGAGCGCCTCACCCACGGTGGTCTCGGGAGCCACCGCGATCGGCGTCTCGAAGACCGGATGCGCGGCCTTGACCCGGCGTACGGCCGAGCCGACGACGTCAACCGGGATGTCCTGCGGCAGCACCGCCAGGCCGCCGCGGCGCGCCAGCGTCTCGGCCATCCGCCGCCCGGACACCGCGGTCATGTTGGCCGCGACCAGCGGGATCGTGGTGCCGACGGCGTCCGCGGTCGTGAGATCGACGTCGAACCGGGACGCCACATCGGAGCGACTGGGGACCATGAACACGTCTGAGTAGGTCAGGTCCGTGGCGGGCGGCTGGTCGGACAGGAAGCGCACGTCGCCGAAGCGTAGCCGGGCTGCTCTTCTGGCGCGCCCCCGTCCGAGTGCGGTAGGCGTATGCCATGAACACTCGCCGGAGCCTGCGTACGTCTGTCGCCGCGATCGCCGCCGCAGGAAGCTGCCTGCTGGTCGGTTCACCCGGCACCTCGGCTGCACCGCAGCCAGCCGGACCGAGTGTCCAGCGCCTGTACTGGGTGCACGTCGACACCGCGACCGGCGAGCAGTACCGCGCGCTCGCCGCCGTCAACCGGCGCGTCGCCTGGGTGGCCGGCGAGGAGGGTGGCGTGCTGCGCACCACCGACGGCGGCCAGCACTGGCGCGACGTCGCCCCGCCGCGCTCGGGCAAGCTGGTGTTCCGCGACATCGAGGCCCGCAGCGCCCGCCGCGCCAGCGTTCTGGCGATCGGCACCGGCACTGACTCGCGCATCTACACCACGCTTGACGGCGGGCGGCACTGGGCCAAGGCGTTCGTGAACCATGCCCCCAAGGCCTTCTACGACTGCATGGACTTCTGGCCGGGCGGTCGGCACGGGTTGGCGGTCAGCGACCCGGTGGGCGGCAAGTTCCGCATTCTGTCCACCCGCGACGGCGGACTCACCTGGCAGGTCCTGTCCGACCGGGGTATGCCGCGTGCGGTCGACGGCGAGTTCGGCTTCGCCGCGTCCGGAACCTGCCTGGTCGCCGCCGGCCACCGACAGGCCTGGCTCGGGTCGGGCGGTGCCGCCGCACGGGTCTTCCACACCCGTGACCGCGGCCGGCACTGGACGGTCACCGACTCCCCGATCCCGGCCGCCGATGCCGGTGGCGTGTTCTCGCTGGCGTTCCGCAACACCTCCCGTGGCATGGCGGTCGGCGGTGACTTCACCGCTCCCGACGACCCGGCGGTCAGCGGCATCACCCGAACCGGTGGACGCCAGTGGATCGCCGGCGACCGTACGCACGGCTACCGCTCCGGCGTGGCGTTCGTGCGCGGACGACCGGGCGTGCTGTTTGCGGTGGGCCCCTCCGGCTCCGACATCTCCACCGACGGCGGCCGGCGCTGGCGGCACTTCGGGCGCACCCCCTACGACGGTGTCCAATGCGCCCGCGACGGCTCGTGCTGGGCCTCAGGTCCCGGCGGTGCCGTGGGCCGGCTCATCGTGCGCTGAGCAGCCACCGCCGTCTCCCGTGAGGCGAGCGTCTGTTCAGCGGAAGTCGAAGAGCAGGTCGCCGCCACCGGGCGGCTCGGTTTCGCCGGCGGCGTCAGCGGCCTTGCGCGTCCGGAAGCAGTGGGCGAGGTAGGGCAGCCGCATGCCGTCGGGTCCGCGCTCGTACTCGTCGTAGAGAGCGCCAACCCGGGCGAGCAGGCGGTCGCGCGCCGCGGTGTCCATGGCGGCGACGTAGGAGCGCGAAGCGACCAGGCCGAGCAGGCCGGGGCGGTCGAGGTGCTGCCAGAATCGGAAGCGCTTCGACTCCGGAGCCCCGAACAGGCCCGAGGCGGACGCGCGGTAGACGTCCTCCTCGATCTCGGAGCCGAACGGTTCCTCACCGAGGATCGTCGTCAGCCTGTGCACCCACGGCACCGACTCGTCACGCATGTTCCACACCAGCGCGAGGGTGCCGGCTGGCCGGAGCACGCGCGCGATCTCGGGCAGCGCGATCTCGTGGTCGAACCAGTGGAACGCCTGGGCCACGACCACGGCGTCGAAGCTCTGCGCACGGAACGGAAGCTGCTCGGCGCGCGTGCGCACCAGCCGCGCCGACGGCGCGTGTCGGCTGACGTGGGACAGCATGGCGCCGGCCGGGTCTGAGGCGGTGACCCGGTGGCCAGGTGTGACCAGCGACCGGGTGAGCTTGCCTGTCCCCGCGCCAAGCTCCAGCACGTCGAGCGGAGCGCTGCCCAGGAGCCACTCGACCGCCGGGTCGGGGTAGCCCGGTCGGTTGCGGTCGTAGACGTCGGCGACCGAGCCGAAGACCCCGCCCAGCTCCCGGCGCGTGCGCTCATCCATCTCGGGCAGGCTACCAACGCCATCGCCAACCGACCGCCGGCGGCGATCCCATGGTCGTCGGTTCGAGCGCGGCTACGCTGCCGCGGTGCCCGCAGACCCTCTCCTGCCGCTGAGCCGGCTCGAGGGTGTCCCGTCGGCGATGGCAGCGGCTCGGGACGCCTGCGACTCCCTGCTGCGCGACCGGGGCCTGCGCCGGATCCGGCCCGAGGTGACTACGGAGTCGTTGCTGCGGGGGGCGGCGGCGTCGGCGGCACTCGAGGGCAGCCGCTACGACGTCGAGGCCCTACGTGCGGGGGCGGGCGACGCGACTGCCTTCGCTGCGGTACGGCTGTCCGCGCAGCTGCTCGGTGTGCTGAGCATCTGGCGACGAGCGCCCGTGCAGGCGCTGGCCCGGCTGCATGCGGTGGCCGGGGCCGGAGCCCTGCCCCCTGAACAGCTCGGCCGGCCGGTGTCGTCACCGGCCGCGCATCGGCTGACCTCGCTGGCTCGTACGGTCACCGACTCGGCCGCTGCCGTCGAGTCCGGGCCGGCCATGGTCGTCGCCGCGGTCGTGCACGCGGAGATCGCGACGGCGGCTGCGTTCGCCTCCCACAACGGTCTGGTTGCCCGAGCCGCAGAGCGGCTGGTGCTCGTGGCCAGCGGCGTCGACCCGGCAGCGGTGACGATTCCCGAGCGCGGCCATCTGCTCCGCCGCGACGAGCACGGCGCGGCGCTGCAGGCGTACGCAGGTGGGGAGCCAGCCGGAGTCCGGCGGTGGCTGCTGCATGCGGCCGGCGCCTACACAGACGGCGCCGAGGCTGCCGGCGAGCTGCTGCGCGGCTGACCCGCGGCAGGCGAACGGCGCCACCGCGTCGATGGCGCCGCCCGCTCTGCACGCCCGACCGGGTTACCAGGCGTGCACTCGAGTTGTCGGCGGGGACGAGCCCCGGTCCGCTTGCCCTGTTAGGAAGGGTCGTTCGCCGCGTGGGTGCCTGGTCGTCGTGCGGTCCTGCAGCTCTCTTTCTACGCCTCTGCGGCGTCCGGCGGAAGCCCTTTGGACGGCCCGGCCCGGCCGTGCCTCAGCCGCCGACCCGCCGCCGGCGCAGGTGCCAGCTGACGAAGCCGGCGCTGACGAACCCGGCCGCCGCCGCGACAGCCGCCACGCGGTTGCGCGCCGAGTCGATGCCGGTGCGCTCGTGCAGGTCGACCGGCCGGTTGAACTGCAGCACCGGCCAGTGCCGCTCGGTGGCGATCCGGCGCAGCGTCTTGTCGGGGTTGACCGCGAACGGGTGCCCGACGGTCTCGAGCATCGCGACGTCGGTCTCGGAGTCGCTGTAGGCGTAGCAGTCCGCGAGGTCGTAGCCGCTGGCCTCGGCCAGCTCGCGGATCGCGAGCGCCTTGTTGGCACCGTAGGCATAGAAGGCGATGTCGCCGGTGTAGCGCCCGTCCTCCACGACCATCGACGTGGCGAGGACATGGTCGGCGCCGAGCATCTGTCCGATCGGCGCGGCGACCTCCACACCCGAGGACGACACGATGACGATGTCGTGACCAGCCGCCTGGTGGTCCTCGATCAGCTGCACGGCCTCGTCGTAGACCAGCGGGTCGACGATCGTGTGCAGCGTCTCGGCGACGATGTCGCGCACGCTCTGCACCGGCCAGCCGGCGCACAGGCTGGACAGGTACAGACGCATCTTCTCCATCTGCTCGTGGTCGGCGCCCTGTAGCGCGAAGACGAACTGGGCGTACGCGCTGCGCAGCACCGAGCGACGATTGATCAGTCCCCCGGCATAGAACGGGCGGCTGAATGCCAGCGTGCTGGACTTGGCGAGGATCGTCTTGTCGAGGTCGAAGAATGCGGCGATCCCCACGCGCTGAGCATACTGACCGGCCTTCGGCGACTGTCCACAATCGCGAGAAGCCGACCACCAACCCGCTCCAGCGACGACCACCGTCTAGGGCATGAAGTCATCCGACGACCGCGGCGTGCGGCCGCTGATCGTGACGACCGACGAGCTGCTGCTCGACGACCTGCTCCGGCTCGCTGCCGCCGCCGGTGCCACCCCGGAGGTGGCAGCCGACGTCGTCGCCGCACGCCGGTCTTGGAGCACGGCCGGAATGGTGGTCATCGGCCATGAGCTGGTCTCCCAGGTCGCCGGACTGCGGCTCCCTCGGCGCGACAGCGTCCTGGTGGTCAGCGCGCAGCCGGGCGACCCGGCGGTGTGGGCGGGCGCTCTGGCGCTCGGCGCGGAGGACGTCGTCACGCTGCCCGACCGGCAGGTCGAGGTCATCGACGCCTTCGGCGACTGCCTCGACGGCGGTGGGCGGCGGGGCACCACCATCGGCGTGGTCAGCGGGTGCGGCGGCGGTGGCGGCACCACGTTCGCCGCTGCCCTCGCGCTGACCGCCGCCGGTCAGGGCCGCACGACGCTGCTGGTGGACGCCGACCCGTTGGGCGGTGGGATCGACCTGGTGCTCGGTTGCGAGGATGCGTCGGGCATGCGCTGGCCCGACCTTGCCTCGACCAAGGGGCGCCTGGCAGCAGCCACCTTGCGGGAGGCGCTTCCCCGGGTTCACGAGCTGTCGGTTCTGTCGTGGGACCGCGGCGCCGTGCTGTCCATCCCTGCCGAGTCGATGCGCTCGGTGGTGAGCGCGGGTCAGCGCGGCCATGATCTGCTCGTCGTCGACCTACCGCGTCGCCTGGACGCGGCAGCCGAGGAGGCGTTGATCCGCGCCAGCGTCACGCTGCTCGTGGTGCCGGCGGAGGTGCGTGCGGTAGCTGCTGCTTCTCGAGTGCTTTCCGCGCTGCGCGAGGTGGCGCGAGAGGTGGGGCTGGTTGTTCGCGGCCCGGGACCGTCGGGCCTGGACGCCGCGGCTGTCGCGGAGTCCCTCGGTGCGGACCTGTGGGCGCAGATGCGCGCCGAGAGAGGAGTCACCCGCTGCCTCGACGAGGGGCTCGGCCCGGTCCGGCGCCGCCGCGGGCCGCTGGTCGGCTGCTGCTCCACGGTGCTCGACTCGATCGCAGGTCGGGGAGCCGCGGCAGCATGAGCGTCGTGAGTCCCGCTCTGCTCGACTCGCTTCGGCGTTCGCTGGCCGGTGACGGGAGCGAACCGACTCCCACCCGGGTGGCCGCGGCCCTGCGGGCCGAGGGTCGGGTGCTCGGGGACGCAGCGATCCTAGATGTCGTCGATGCGCTGCGCCGCGACACCGTCGGTGCCGGACCACTCGATGCACTGCTGCGCGAGCCCGGGGTCACCGACGTCTTGGTCAACGGCCCGGATGCGGTCTACGTGGACCGGGGATCCGGTCTGGAGGCGTGCGCTGTCCGTTTCGCGGACGACGACGCTGTCCGTCGGCTTGCGCAACGCCTCGCCGCCGCCGGTGGCCGGCGACTCGACGATGCCAGTCCCTACGTCGACGTGCGGCTGCGCGACGGCACCCGCCTGCACGCCGTCCTCGCACCGCTGGCCCGACCCGGCACGGCGATCTCGCTGCGGGTGCCGCCACGTCGTGCGTTCACCCTCGGCCAGCTGGTGGCTGCCGGCACCTTGACCGAGCAGGGTGCCGGCCTGCTGCACGACTTGGTGGCGGCGCGGACGGCGTTCCTGGTCACCGGCGGCACCGGCAGCGGCAAGACCACGCTGCTGGCGGCCCTGCTCTCGCTCGTCGACCCCACCGAGCGGTTGGTCGTCGTGGAGGACGCGACCGAGCTTCGTCCAGACCACCCACACGTCGTGGGTCTCGAGGGCCGCCCGGCCAACATCGAGGGCGCCGGTGCGGTGACGGTCCGCGACCTCATCCGGCAGGCGCTGCGGATGCGACCCGACCGGTTGGTCGTCGGTGAGGTCCGCGGTGCCGAGGTCGTCGACCTGCTGGCGGCGCTCAACACCGGTCACGAGGGTGGCTGCGGGACGCTGCACGCCAACTCCGCCGCCGACGTGCCGGCGCGGATGGAGGCTTTGGGAGTGGCAGCCGGGCTGAGCCGCGCCGGCGTGCACAGCCAGCTCGCGTCGGCGCTGAGGGTGGTGGTCCACCTGGAGCGCCCACACCGAGGTGGCGTCCGCCTGGTGCGAGAGATCGCCGTGCTCGAGGCATCGGCTTCGGGACTCGTGACGGTGGTGCCGGCCGTTCGCTTCGACTCCGGTGGGGTGGGCACGCCTGGTGCTGGTGCGGACCGCCTCGAGCGGCTCCTCGAGGCGTGGTGACTCTGTTCGCCGCATTGGCCGCGGCCGGGACAGCGTGGTTGACCATTCCTCCAGAGGCAGCCGGCACGCTGCGGCACCGCCTGTGCTCATCCACCAGCCCGGCTTCTGCCGTGCCGGCCTGGGCGCTTCGCTGGCTGCCGCTGGGAGGGGTGGCGGCGGGTCTGCTGATGCTCCCGGGGTTGGTGCACGGTCGCACCCACCTGCTGATCATCGGTGCCACCGCCTTGCTGTCGGCGTGGGGCGTCGGAGTCCTCGTCCGGCGTGGGCGGGCCCGGGCCCGGCGGTTGGCCCGCCGGAGCCAGGTCGTGGGACTGTGCGACGCCTTGGTGGCCGAACTGCAGTCGGGCCAGCTTCCTGCTTCGGCACTCGCCGCGGTCGTCGACGACTGGCCGGAGCTGCGTACGGCCGGTGACTGCGCCCGGCTCGGTGGGGACGTCCCGGCCGCATTGCGCGCGCTTGCGGTGCGGCCGGGCGGTGAGCCGTTGACCGCCGTCGCGGCGGGCTGGCAGGTGGCCCACTCCTCCGGCGCGGGTCTGGCCGAGCTGCTCGAGCGGCTCTCGGGTGCGCTGCGCGACGACGACGAGGTGCGTCGGGAGGTCGCCGCCACCCTGGGACCCCCACGGGCCACGGCGCGCATGCTGGCCGGCTTACCGCTCGCCGGCATCGGCCTCGGTGTCGCGATCGGCGCCGATCCGGTGGCCGTGCTGACCGGCTCGCTGTTCGGCTCGATCTGCCTCGCGGTCGGTGCGGCCCTGGCGCTGGCGGGACTGTTCTGGGTCGAACACATAGTCGACGGCGCGGAGGTCTGACTCGTGCTCTGGGCGGCGCTGTGTGCCGGTGCCGCGTGCTGGCTGGCCCTAAGAAGCCAAGGCGTGGACCGGCTGCGCTGCGTACTCCCGCTCCCCGCCCCGACGGCAACCGGCTCTGCGTCTGGTCGCCG
>JBBSGC010000080.1:0-9286 GCA_038254525.1 Propionibacteriales bacterium
AGCGCGTCTCGGTCGAGCGGCTCGAGCCGGGCCCCGCCGGCGACCAGTCGTTCCCCGACGAACCCAGGGTCGTCGTCTCCGACGTCACCCACCACGAGCACCCGCATGGCGGTCATCATTCCAGGCGCCGGTGGGGACGATCACGCCACTCCCGCTCGGTCACTGGGGCGGGGACACCGGGGGGCGCTTCCGCGGCTCGGGGATCCACCGATGCTTCAGCCGAGTCTCAGTCGGCAGTGGCAGGCTGGGCCCATGCGCATCCTGGTGGTCGACGACGACCGAGCCGTACGCGACTCGTTGCGCCGGTCTCTGGAGTTCAACGGCTACACCGTCGACGTCGCCGCCGACGGCGCAGAAGCGCTCGCCCGGGTCCCGCTGATCGGCCCGGACGCCATTGTCATGGACGTCATGATGCCCCGGCTCGACGGCCTCGAGGCCACCCGAGCCCTGCGTACGGCTGGCAACGACGTGCCGATCCTCGTGCTCACCGCCCGCGACATGGTGCACGAGCGGGTCGACGGGCTCGACGCCGGCGCCGATGACTACCTCACCAAGCCCTTCGCGCTCGAGGAGCTGCTGGCCCGGTTGCGGGCGTTGCTGCGTCGGGCCGTTCGGCACGACGACGAGCAGACTCCGCTCAGCTTCGCCGACCTCAGCCTCGACGTGGCGACCCGCGAGGTGCGCCGGGGAGACCGCTCGCTTTCGTTGACGCGCACCGAGTTCACGCTGCTCGAGCTGTTCATCCGACGACCGCGTCGGGTGCTGGAGCGCTCGTTCATCCTCGAGGAGGTCTGGGGATTCGACTTCCCGACCACCGCGAACTCCCTCGAGGTCTACGTCGGCTACGTGCGACGCAAGCTGGAGGCGGGGGGCGAGCCGCGACTTCTGCACACGGTGCGCGGAGTCGGTTACGTGCTTCGAGAGACCCCGCCGTGAGCCTGCGGGAACGCCTGTCGGCGCGGGTGTCCCTGGCCGCCCGGATCACGGTGCTCACCACGATGGCGGTCGGCGCGACCATCGCCGTCATCAGCATCGTGGTCTTCTTCCTCGTCCGCATGCAGCTCATCCACGACCTCGACGACGGTCTGCTGCAGCGCGCGCACGCGGCCGCCAAGACCGACGTCGTCGTGCCAGCGACGATCGAGGGCTACCCGCCCGGCTATCTGGCGGCGGCGGACATCAAGATCGCGGTGATCACCCACGGCCACGCGGTAGCGACCAAGGCCGACACCGATGTCGCCGCCTACACCGGCCCTGCCGAGCTGGCCGTGGCCAACGGCGACGTGCAGCAGTCGCTGCGAACTGTGAGCATCGAGGGCGTCGACTACCGGGTAGTTGCGGTGCCCGCCGGTCGGCGAACCGCCCTGGTGCTGGCCCTGTCGCTGGCCTCCGCCGATGCAACCCTTGACCGGTTGGGACTCGTGCTCTGGGTGATCGGTCTGTCCGGGGTGCTGATCGCTGGCGTGGCGGGTTGGGGGGTGGCCACCAACAGCCTGCGCCCCGTGCGGCGGCTCACCGATGCGGCCGAGCGGGTGGCGCGCACCGAGGAGCTGCGGCCGATCGCGGTCACCGGAGACGACGAGCTGGCTCGGCTGACCATCTCGTTCAACGCCATGCTCGCCGCACTCGAAGGCTCACTGCAGCGCCAGCGTCAGCTGGTTGCCGACGCGGGTCACGAGCTGCGTACGCCGCTGACCAGCCTGCGAAC
The DNA here is from genome assembly GCA_038254525.1 of Propionibacteriales bacterium. Lineage (GTDB taxonomy): Bacteria > Actinomycetota > Actinomycetes > Propionibacteriales > Nocardioidaceae > JBBSGC01. The sequence goes on from JBBSGC010000080.1 coordinate 1,709, forward strand.
CAACGTCGAGCTGCTCACGCAGGCCGACACCCAGGGCGGGCTCTCCGCGAAGGCGCGCGGTGAGCTGCTCGGCGACATCCGCGCCCAGGTGGAGGAGCTGTCCACGCTCGTCGGTGACCTGGTGGAGCTCGCACGTGACGAGCCCCTGGTTCGTGGTCCCGAACCGGTCGACCTCGCCGAGTCGGTGGCCACGAGCGTACGACGCGTGCAGCTGCGCGCGCCCGGCATCGCCTTCGACGTCCGTACCGAGCCATGGCTGGTCACCGGCGACGCCCAGCTCCTCGAGCGTGCTGTGACCAACCTGCTCGACAACGCCGCCAAGTGGAGCCCGCCCCTGGGCACCGTGGGAGTGGAGCTCCGCAACGGGGTGCTCAGCGTCGCCGACTCCGGACCGGGAATCAACGAAGAGGACCTTCCGCATGTCTTTGAGCGGTTCTACCGCTCGAGCGAGGCACGCACCCTGCCCGGGTCCGGACTGGGGCTGGCCATCGTCGAGCAGACCGCCCGACGCCACGGCGGACACATCACCGCCGGGCGCGCCTCCTCCGGCGGAGCGTTGTTCCAGCTCTGGGTGCCGGGCCGCCGGCCGACTGACGCTCGCGCTTACGACGGCCCCAGCCGGTTGGCCGCGCCCGGGGGCCCGGGCGGGCCGGGGGCCTCCGAGGTGCTCACCCGCTGACGCCGCAGATCGGTGCTGGACCTGGCCCAGCCGAGCGGTGACCGTCAACTCTTGGACCGGTCCCAGAAACGTCTCAGTGGCGTCTCAGCCGACAGCGTCATTGTGGTCGCATGACGACCCCGCAGGACGATCCCGGCTTCACGCACCGCTACGGGCCGCAGGAGGCCGCGGGCCAGCACGAGCCCACCCAGGTCTTCGCCGCCTCGGGCCCCCCGCCCGGCGTCTACGGGGCGCCCTACGGGGCGCCATACGGCGGCGGATATGGCGGAGGACAACCACCGATAGGCCCGACCGGGTCACCTTCGGGGTCGAGGCGACGCCGCGGGGGCATGATCGTTGCGGCCGCCCTGCTCGCCGGCGCGCTGGCCGGTGTCGGCGGGGCCGCCGGCTACGAGGCGCTCGACGGCCCGAGCACCAGCACCACCGCGTCGTCCGCGGTGACCAGCTCACTCGACACCCGACCAGCCGCTTCCACCACCACGACCGGGTCCGTGGAGTCGGTGGCCAACAAGCTGCTGCCGTCGGTCGTGCAGATCAACGTCGCCGGCCAGCAGGGAGCCGGCAACGGCACCGGCATAGTCCTCAGCAAAGACGGCTTGATCCTCACGAACAACCACGTCGTCGAGCTGGCGGCCAGCGGCGGTTCGATCACCGTCCTGCTCAACGACGGGAGCGTCACCAAGGCATCGATCGTCGGCCGCGACCCCCTCACCGACATCGCGGTGATCAAGGCCGCAGGCGTGTCGAACTTGACCCCGGCCTCGCTCGGGTCCTCCTCCAACCTGGCCGTTGGCCAGCAGGTGGTGGCGATCGGGTCACCGTTCGGCCTCGAGAGCACCGTCACCACCGGGATCGTCAGTGCGTTGAACCGCCCGGTCACGACCGGCAGCGACACCGGTTCCACGTCGACGGTGTTTCCGGGCATCCAGACCGACGCCGCGATCAACCCCGGCAACTCCGGAGGCCCGCTGGTCGACATGGCCGGCAACGTGATCGGGATCAACTCCGCGATCCAGACCGACACCAGCAGCATGACCGGCTCCCAGGGCGGGTCGATCGGCCTCGGCTTCGCGATCCCGATCGACCTCGCGCGCGCCATCGCCAACCAGCTGGCACACGGCCAGACCCCGACCCACGCCAAGATCGGGGTGTCGGTCAGCGACGACGTCCAGTCCGATCACATCACCACCACCGGCGCCGTGGTGAGGCAGGTCACCGCGGGCAGCGCTGGACAGCAGGCCGGGCTGCGTGTCGGCGACGTGATCACCGGCGTCGACCACCAGGCGGTCACCAGCTCCGACGGCCTGGTCGCGCTCATCCGCAGCCACCGCCCTGGCGACACGGTCATGCTCACCTACGAGCGGAACGGCAGCCCACACACCACCGACGTCACGCTGGACAGCGACGGAGGTTCACTGACGCCGTGACCACCCGGTAGCACCCCGACCGCATGACTCCTTCCCCAAGGAGGCAGGGCGCGGGCCCTCGACGGACCACGAGGCCCGCGCCCTGCTGCGTCGGGGAACAGTCAGGTCAGCGCGACGATGACCTCCCCGCCAACATCGTGCCGGCCCGCAGCGAGTGCGGATCGGTAAGCCGCTGTGTTGTCGACGTGAATGGTGCCGAGCAGGTCCCGGTCGTCCGGAGCGGCGAGCTGCCGGGCAAGCAGTGTGCTGAGGTGCTTGCCGTAGCCCCGGCCGCGCCCGGCTGGATCGAGGAGCAGCTCGACCACGACCATCCCGCGAAGACCATGCTGTACGCCCGGCTCAGCGGCAAGTAAGCCGGCCCACCGGCCGTCCACGTGCACGGCGAAAAGCGTCTTGGCGTCCAGCAGCGAGCCGAGGTCCTCACGGGTCTCGACGCGGGTCCGCTCCGCGTGCGCCGGCTCGCGAGCCACCTGGTCTCGGTGGATCGCCACGTAGTCGTCGTAGAAGTCGAGGTTCGACGCTACCCGCGCCGACAGCTCGGGCGGCAGGGGGTTGCGTCGAAGATCGCCCAGGCTGCCCGTCACGTTGCGGTGGTCGGAGCCGGTCGTGGGCCAGCTGCCCGCCGGTTGACAGCTCCACAGCCGCAGGTATCCCGGTCCGAACGCGGCGAAGGCCTCCCCCGCCGCCCTGCGCAGGTAGGGAAGATCAGCGAGGGTGATCAGCCGGCTCGCGGCGTCGACGGCCACGAACGGCCGCCGCGGGTCCAGACCCCGGTAGCGCGGCCCGGCCAGTACCTCCAGATCCTCGGTCACCGGCAGCCATCGGTTGAGGAAAGCGTCGGCGGGCTGACCGCTCTGCGGTTGGGCAGCCGCGAAGCCGCGGGCGAAGTCCAGGTCATTGGCCGCCGTGGTCACCGCCCATTCGAGCTCCTCGCGCAGCGCCTCGAACCGCTCAGCCGGCGGAATCCGTGCCCGCACCGACGGGTGCAGGCCCGCGTCCGCGACCCGGACCAGCTCGTCGAGTGTTCGCATCAGACAGCACGGCGGGTGCCGACCAGCGACCCGACCAGCGCGGCGATGATGTCGTAGCCGTGCTGGGTCAGCACCGACTCGGCGTGGAACTGCACTCCGCGAAAGTGCGGCCCCTCGACCAGGTGCACGTCGCCGCTGTCGGGATCGGTCTCCACCCGTACACCCGGGGGCAACCCGGCGTCGGTCACCCGGGCGACGAAGGTGTTGTAGAAGCCGACCAGCTCGTCGCGCCCCAGAACCGGCAGCCGGGTCTGCGTGCCCTGGAAGACGATGTCCTTGTAGACCAGCTCCAGACCGAGCAGCCCGCACAGCACCTGGTGCCCCAGGCACACCGCGAGCATCGGCCGTTGCCGCTCCAGGAGCGAGCTGACCGCTGCGTGGAGCACCGCGATTTTGGGGTTGCCGAGATCGCGGGGGTCGCCCGGACCGGGACCGACGACCACCAGGTCGTGCCCGTCGAAGGTGCCGGGTCCCCAGGCATCGAAGCGGACCACCGTTGACGTCATGCCCAGCACGCCGAACACGTGGCCCAACATGTTGACGAAGTCGTCCTCGCCGTCGAGGATCACCGCCGACCTGCCGCTCAATGCGGGCACCCGCGGGGTCGTCGACTGGTCGGTCAGCCAGAACTGCGACAACCGAGCGTTGCGGGATCCCAGCGCCACCAGCACGTCGTCGTCACGAGTCAGGTCGTCCAGCTGCTCGGTCGACGGCGGCGCCTCGACGAGCCCGAACGCGGTGAGGATGCCGCCGGCCTTCGCGTGGGTCTCGGCCGTCTCGTGGACCGGATCGGAGTCACGCACGAGAGTGGCACCGGCGGTCACACTGACCCGGCCGTCGACGCTCACGTCGGCGCACCGGATCAGGATCGGGGCGTCGGCGAACTCCCCGCCCCCATCGTCGCGGCCGACCAGCGCCATCAGCGAGCCGTAGTAGCCACGTCCGGTGCCTTCGTGCTTGGCGATCAGGCGGCAGGCATTCTCGACCGGGCTCCCGGTGACGGTGGCGGCGAACATCGAATCGCGCAGCACCGCACGCGCATCCCGGCGGGTGCGCCCCGCCAACAGGTACTCGGTGTGCACCAGGTGCGTCATCGGCTTGAGGAACGGACCGAGCACGAGCCCGCCCTCGTGGCAGATGTCGCACATCATCTTCAGCTCCTCGTCGACGACCATGAACAGCTCGTAGATCTCTTTCTCGTCAGCGAGGAAGTCGAGCAGGGCGGCCTTGCGGGCCATTCGGGTGTCGAGGCCGCGCAGCCGCAGGGTCCCGCTGATCGGGTTCATCCGCACGTTGCCGGCCTCGATGCTGACGTGCCGCTCGGGACTGGCGCCGATCAGGTAGCGGTCGCCGGTGAAGACGCAGAACGTCCAGTACGCCCCGCGCTCACGCTCCAGCAGACGGCGCAACACCGCCAGCGCCAGGCGGTGGTTCCAGCTGGCGGCCTGGGCGGTCCACCGCCGGCCGATCACCAGGTTGGCCCCCTCGCCGTTGCCGATCTCGTCGCGGATGACCGTGCGCGCGACCCGTGCGTACGCCTCGTCGTCGACCTCGAAGCCGCCGGGATCGGTGAACTCGACGGGCTCCTCCGGCAGCTCCGCCAACGCCCGGGCCAACGGCACCTCGGCCTCGAGATCGACGGCGATGCTGCTCAGCGGGGTGCCGTCCTGGTGCGCCTCGAAGCCCCGCTCACGCACCTGCGCATAGGGCACCAGCACCAGCGAGTCAAAGCGCCGGCCGGGCTGGGGGGCCCCGTCGTGCCGCGGGATGTCAGCCAGCACGTCGAGGTCGGTGCGGGTGCCGCCGAGCACGGTCAGCGTCTCGGAGTCTCGCATCCGGATCAGCGCCCAGGCCGGCCGGGCAAGGGCATCGTCGAAGAAGGGCATGAAGGAGCGGCTCCGCGAGGTCGAGTCGGGGCCTGTGATGCTAGCGGCCGGTGGCACGGACCCGGTCGAGCCAGCCGGCGTCGGTGCTGACCGTGACCAGCCGCTGTGTCGCGCGGGTGAGCACCACGTAGAGCGTGCGCCAACCGGTCGGGCTCTCGGTGACGATCTGACCGGGTTCGGCGACCACCACACCGTCGAACTCCAGCCCCTTGGTGTCCAGGGCGTCGAGCACTCGGATGCGCCCGGCGGCCGCCGACACCAGGTCGGCGAGCTCCTTAGCCAGCGCCACCCGGAGGCCCACCGGCGTCACGACCGCCACGCTTCCCTCGAGCGTCCCGGCGAGCTCGAGGGCGGCCGAGCGCACCGCCGACATCCGGTGGGCAGCGGCGACCACGAGATGCTCCGGGTGGGACCCGGTCGAGCGCACCGCCTGCGGCAGGTCCGGGTCCGGGACCGCCAAGGACGCGACCTCGGCAGCGAACCCGAAGATCTCCGCGGAGTTGCGGTAGTTGGTCGAGAGCCGGAACGCGTGCTGCTGCTTGCCACTGAGCGCCTCGGCGCGGGCAGCATCGGCCTCGGCCGCCGCCGGCCACGACGACTGGGCGGGATCGCCGACGATCGTCCAGCTCGCGTGGCGCCCGCGCCGAGCGAGCATCCGCCACTGCATCGGCGAGAGGTCCTGTGCCTCGTCGACCAGTACGTGTGCGTAGGGGTCGTCCTCGGTTCGCAGCGTCGTTCGCAGCCGTGCGGCGGCGTCGGCTCGCTCGAAGCTCATCTGCTGCTTCACCTCGTTGTCGCTGTCGTCGCGCTGAGTCTCCGGCGCCACGTCGCCCAGCAGGTAGCGCAGCTCGTCGATCAGCGGCACGTCCTCGATCGCCGGTCCGGTGCCGGCGCTCCACGAGGCGGCCAGCGCCGCCACCTCGCCGGTGCTGAGCAGTCCGGCGGCGTAGCGCTGCAGGCGCTCGGGGTCCTGCAGCCACGTCCACGCCTCGACGGCATCGACCGGTGGCCACCAGGACCGCACGAACGCCGTGAACGAGTCGTCATCGAGTAGGTGGCCGGTGAACCTCTCACGTCCGAGGTCGAGCGCGCGGGGTCCGGACACCTGGCGCCACAGCGCGTCGACCACCGCCCGCTCGACCTTTGGCTGAGCGCGGTTGCGTTGCTGTCCGTTGCGGAGCAGTGAGCGACGGAGCCGGCGCAGGTCGTGCGGGGCCAGCATCAGCACGTCGTCGCGGTAGAAGGTGCGCAGCTCGGTGGGCGCACCCGGCACCTGGTCCCGAACGGCGCGGGCCAGCACCTGGCGCATGCGGGCGGAGCCCTTCACGGCGGCCGCCAACGGTGTGTCGTGGCGCACCGCGCGCACCCCGTCGACCACCTCGCCGAGCGATCGAAGGGTGACCGCAGTCTCGCCGAGGCTCGGCAGCACCCGCTCGATGTAGCTCATGAAGATCCCCGAGGGCCCGACGATCAGCACCCCGCCACTCTCGAAGCGGCGCCGGTCGACGTAGAGCAGGTACGCGGCGCGGTGCAGTGCGACGACGGTCTTGCCGGTGCCCGGTCCACCTCCGATCGTGGTGACGCCGCGGCTCGGCGCTCGGATCGCCTCGTCCTGCTCCTTCTGGATCGTGGCGACCACCGAGTGCATCGAGGAGTCCCGAGCCCGGCTGATCGAGGCCAGCAGCGCGCCCTCCCCGACGACTGCCAGGTCTGGCGGTGCGGCTTCGGCGTCGAGCAGCTCGTCCTCGACGCCGGTGACCCGGGCGCCTCGGCAGCGCAGCACCCGCCGGCGCACGACGCCTGACGGCTCCTGCGCGGTGGCCGAGTAGAACACGCCGGCCGCCGGTGCCCGCCAGTCGATGAGCAACACCTCGCGGTCGGCGTCGCGCAGGCCCAGCCGACCGACGTGCCGCACCGCGCCGTCGACCAGGTCCAGTCGGCCGAACACGAGACCCTCGTGCGCCGCGTTGAGCGCCGCGATCCGCTTCGCGGCCTGGAACACCATCGCGTCCCGCTCCACCAGCCCGCCCTCGTGACCCAGCCGCGCTCGACCGTGTCCTTCGGCGGCCAGCGCCTGCGCCGACCGGGCAGCCTCGTCGAGCCGTGCGTACACGCCGTCGACGAAGGCCTGCTCAGCTGCGACCTCGCGTTGCTCAGTGGACTTCGACGAGGTGGGGGCGACCACGCATCTCCTCAACGGTTCGGCACGTCCGACAAACCGAGAAGTCTACGCGCGACCGCCAGGCCCGCAGCGAACCGAGGGGCGGGGGGATCAGCGGCGGCGGTCCAGGAACGCACGCAGCGCCGCGCGGGCCTCGTCGGAGGCGAACAAGCGAGCCGACTGCGCGGCCACCTGCTCACCCATCTCGTCGATGTGTCGCAGCAGGTCGGCGTTGAGCAGGCGCTTGGTCTCGCTCAACCCCTGCCGGCTGGCACTGCACCAGGAGCCGACCACGTCTGCCACCGCCTCGTCGAGAGCGCCGGCGGGCACCACGCTGGTGACAAGCCCCATCTGCTGCGCCTGCGCCGCGGTGAAGGTGTCACCGGTGAGGAAC
>JBBSGC010000081.1:0-9166 GCA_038254525.1 Propionibacteriales bacterium
CGGGTGCGGTGCTTCGGTGCTCCCCGGGACGAGAGCTGGACCCGGGCCTATCCCACGCCGGAGGAGCTGCGGGTGGCGAATCCGGCACTGCAGGCGTTCGGCACCGACCTCACCATCGCCGACGCGTGCGCAGGCACCGACATCGTGCACTCCCACACCTGGTACGCCGCGCTGGGCGGACACCTTGCCGGGCTGCTCCACTCGGTGCCGCACGTGCTGACCGCGCACAGCATCGAACCGCTCCGGCCCTGGAAGGCTGAGCAGCTGGGCGGCGGCTACGCCCTCTCCTCGTGGGCCGAGCGCACGGCGATCGAGTCCGCCGGGGCGGTGATCGCGGTGAGCGACGCCATGCGTACCGACCTGCTGCGCGCCTACCCGGACATCGACGCGCAGCGCGTGCATGTGGTCCACAACGGCATCGACACCGACGACTGGCGCCCGGGCGCCAACGAGCAGCGCGTACGTCGGTTGGGGGTCGACCCGGATCGGCCGAGCGTGCTGTTCGTGGGCCGGGTGACCCGCCAGAAGGGACTGCCGTACCTGCTTCGGGCCGCCTCGTCGCTACCGCCCGATGTGCAGCTGGTGCTGTGTGCGGGTGCTCCGGACACCGTCGAGATCGGCGCCGAGGTGGAGGCGCTGGTGGCCGGGCTGCGTTCAACCCATGAGGTGGTGCTGATCGAGCGGCAGCTGCCGCGGATGGACGTCATCGCGTTGCTTTCAGCGGCGAGCGTGTTCGCGTGCCCGTCGATCTACGAGCCGCTGGGAATCGTGAACCTGGAGGCGATGGCATGCGAGACCGCGGTCGTGGCGACCGCGACCGGCGGCATCCCGGAGGTCGTGGTCGACGGCGAGACCGGCCGCTTGGTGTCCGTCGAGCAGGCCAGCGATGGGAACGGCGACCCGACCGACCCGGAGGCCTTTGTCAGCGACTTCGCCGCGGCGTTGCTGGAGGTGCTCGAGGACCCGGTGCGCGCCGGCGAGCTGGGCCGTGCGGGGCGGGTGCGTGCGGAGCGGGATTTCAGCTGGGTAACCATCGCCGAGGCCACCGTGGCCGTCTACGCCTCCATCGCCGGTCCGTGAGTTTCCGACCGCCCATCCGTGAGTTTCCGACCGCCCATCCGTGAGTTTCCGACCGCCCATCCGTGAGTTTCCGACCGCCCATCCGTGAGTTCTTGCTCGGCTGTTGCTACGGGCTGATGCGCTGGAGCGGGACACGACCGGCTTCCTGAGTCGCAGCACCACTCCGCGTACGGGGGCCGCGTCCGCACTTAATCAGCGTTCGGCAGCACTGTCGCGAGATGCGAAAGACCGGCGGCCAGAAACTCACGGATGGGCGGTCGGAAACTCACGGACCGGCGGTCGGAAACTCACGGATCAGCGGTGTGTGACCGGGGGATCACAGAAAACTGCGTGAACGAGCCATCCAGCGGCGTGCCGGGCCCGAATGATGCACGTGAGCAGGATGCGGGCAACGACTCGACTGGAGGCCGCCGGCGTAGGGATTCTCGCCGCCGGCGCCGGTGTCGCGGTCGCGGGTGCCATCGCCAGCCTGCTCACCGGTGTGCCAAACCCGATCATCTCGGTCGGCAACAAGGTCATCGACCTCGCGCCGCCGGCGCTCAAGGACAGCGCGATCCAGAAGTTCGGCACCAACGACAAGCCAATCCTGGTGGCCAGCGTCATAGCAGTGATCGCCATCGTCGCCGCGGTCGCCGGCGTGATCGGCCTGCGCCATCCCAGGATCGCTGTCGGCATCACCGCCCTGCTCGGCATTGCCGCTCTGTACGCGGCGGCCACCGACCGGACAGCCACCGCCGCCCCGTTTCTCGTGATCCTGCCAGCCCTGTTGGCGCTGGTAGTGAGCATCACCGCGATCAGCTGGCTGCTCGCCCGGTTGGGCAGGCGCACCGACGACCAGCGCGACCGCTGGCTGCAGGCCCACCCCGGCGACGACCTCCCCTCCGGCTTCGACCGCCGGCGCTTCCTGGCGGCGGCGATGGCGACCGGTACGGTCGTGGTCGCCGGTGGTGTGGTCTCCCGCATCTTCGGCGGCTCAGCGGCTGCGGCGTCGCGCGCCGACGTCACGGTTCCAGTGCCTGCCGACCCGGCCGGACCGGTGCCCAAGGGCACTCAGCTCGAGGTTCCCGGCATCACCCCCTACCTGACCAGCAACGCTGACTTCTACCGGATCGACACCGCCCTGACGGTGCCCGACGTACCCGCGAACACCTGGACGTTGAAGCTCCACGGGAAGGTCGACTCCGAGCTGGAGCTGACGTTCCAGGACCTGCTCTCGATGCGGCTCATCGAACGCCGAATCACGCTGACCTGCGTCTCCAACCAGGTCGGCGGAAACCTGGCCGGCAACGCCACCTGGATCGGCGTGCCGATGAAGGACCTGCTCGACCGGGTCGGCGTGCAGGCCGGCGCGGATGCGATCCTCTCCACCTCGACCGACGGCTTCACCTGCGGCACCCCGGTCGCCAACCTCACCGACCGTGACGCCATGGTCGCGATCGCGATGAATGGCCAGCCGTTGCCGCTCGAGCACGGCTTCCCGGCCCGCATCGTCGTGCCCGGCCTGTACGGGATGGTCTCGGCGATCAAGTGGGTCACCGACATCGAGGTCACCAACTTCTCTGACTTCACCGCGTACTGGGCGGACCGGGGCTGGAGCCCGCAGGCGCCGATCAAGACCGCCTCGCGGATCGACACCCCTCGCGGCTTCCAACGCGTCAAGGCCGGCAAGGTGGCCATGGCCGGCGTCGCGTGGGCCCAGCACACCGGCATCGACAAGGTCGAGGTACGCATCGACCAGGAGCCGTGGGCGCTCGCCACGCTCGGCACGCAGGACACGCTCGACACCTGGCGGCAGTGGATGTGGACGTGGAACGACGCCACGCCGGGCTATCACTCGGTGACCGTCCGCGCCACCGACAAGGCCGGCAACACACAGACCTCCGATCGGGCCGAGCCTCGGCCCGACGGTGCCACGGGCTGGCACAACATCCAGTTCACCGTGCAATGACCGAGGGCCGACCGATGTCCTCAACGAAAGGGAACACGATGCAGATCCATCGCACGAGCCTGGCGGTCGCCTCAGTCGCGTCCCTCGCCCTGCTCACCACCGCCTGTGGAGGCAGCAGCACCCCAACGTCCAGCAGCAGCAACACCTCTGGCAGCCCCTCCGCGACCGACACGGTGACCACACCGTCGCAGTCGCCCTCCGGCAGCGCCAGCGGCGGCAGCGACCCGATGGCCCAGCTGGTCGGCAGCGGCTGCGCTGCCTACGCCAAGGCGAATGCGACTGGCGCGGGCTCGGTCGGCGGCATGGCGCAGGACCCGGTGGGCACCGCGGCCAGCAACAACCCGCTGCTGAAGACCCTCACCGCGACGGTGACCGGCGCGTTCAACAAGAAGGTCAACCTGGTTGACGCGCTCAACGACCCGAAGGCGACCTACACCGTCTTCGCGCCGGTTGACACCGCGTTCGCGAAGCTGCCGGCGTCGACGCTGAAGACGCTGGCCACTCCGGCCGGTGCCCAGACGCTGTCGACGGTGCTCACCTACCACGTGTTGCCCATGCGGCTCGACCCGAGCCAGATCGACGGCACTCACAAGACCCTCGAGGGCGAAACCCTCAAGGTCAGTGGCTCGGGAAACAGCATCAAGGTCAACGGAAGCTCCGCGGTCATCTGCGGCGGCGTCCAGACGGCCAACGCGACGGTCTACCTCATCGACACGGTGCTGAAGCCGCCGTCGATGTGAGCCCGTAGGGGTGATCCGGCCGTCTCTCGGGAGCGGCCGGCTCACTCCTCAGCCGGCCGCTGGTTGGGCCGGTCACAGTTCGGGCACCGGGATACCGCCCCCGGTGTCCGTGCACAGAGGCGCGGTGCGCAGGTTCGCCTGTGCACCGCGCCTCTACCCTTCTCCGGGAGCGGCGGTCTCGGAGAAGGTGCTGCAGGCGCCGCGCGCGGACGGGAGCCAGCCGATGACGTTGCGGGTCGACGACCGGGCGCTGGTCACCGGTGCCGCCTCGGGACTGGGGCTGGCGCTCGTCCACCGGTTGCGGAGCCGGGGCTGTCGCGTGCTCGCCACCGACCTGGCCGACCCGACCCCACCGGTGCTGCTCGACCAGCCGGGGGTGACCTATCGCCGCTCGACGTGCGCAGCGACCTCGACTGGAGCGCCGCGTACGAGTGGGTCTCCGCGACGTGGCACGGTTTGGACCTGCTGGTCAACAACGCCGGCGTCGGCTCCGGTGGCGCGCTCGATGAGGCACCGATGTCGGAGTGGCAACGCGTCGTCGACATCAACCTGCTCGGTGTGGTTCGCGGTTGCCGCACGTTGACCCCGATGCTGCGAGCCCAGCGCTCGGGACATCTGGTCAACATCGCTTCGGCCGCCGGGCTCGTGCACCCAACGCAGATGGCCACCTGCAGCGCGGTCAAGGCCGCGGTGGTCGCGTTGTCGGAGATCCTTTCCTTCGAGCTGAGGCCGCACGGCATCAGCACGTCGGTGGTGTGTCCAACGTTCTTCGAGAGCGAGATCGCGGCGAACATGCCCGCCTCAGACGCGCTGTCCCGGTCCCGCGCGCAGGCGATGATCGACGCCTCCCCGCGCACGGCCGACCAGATCGCCGCCAAGGTGCTCGAAGCGGTCGACGAGGATCGCTACCTGATCCTGCCCGACCGGGAGGTCAAGGTGGCCTACACCACCAAGTGGTTCGCTCGTCGGTTCTATGACGCCCGGATGTCTCGGCTGGCGGTGTCGATGCTCAACCGTCAGCAGGCGGAGCCGCGTCCACGTAGCTGACGCAGGGACCTGCTTGACTGGTCGTCAGCGATTCCGGCGGGTCAGCGGGTAGTCGGCGGGAGGGGCGTATGCGACACGGGAAGGTGGCGACGCTCGCCGCCCTGGTAGTGGCTCTCGCGCCGGCCGCTTGCAGCGGCGCCGACAACGGTGGTCCCGGACCGGACCGGCCGGCGGTACCGAGCGCGATCACGGAGCTGGCCGCCGCCTGGAGTGCGCGGGACGTCACCGCCTTCGGCGCCGCCACCGACGACCCGGCCGCCGCCCGTGCCGCCTGGAAGCGGATGGATACCGAGCTGCAGACCACGACGGTGCAGGTCACGCCGAGCGGCGATGCGCGCTGCGACGACGCGGGCTGTCGGCAGGACCTGGATGTCTCGACCGCCCTGGCGGGGATCGGCACCTGGACCTACACCACGTCGGTCGCCACAGGTCCGGGTCCCGACGCGCTTGTGCACTGGCGGCCATCGGTGCTGCATCCCGAGCTCCGGCCCGGCACCGCTTTGGACCGGACCCGGGAGCTTCCTGTCCGGGCTCCGATCCAGGACCGCGCCGGGCGCAACCTGGTGGTCGACCGACCGGTCTACGTGATCGGCGTCGTGCCGGGCAAGGCCACCCCGCGCAGCTATCCCCGGCTCGCGATGCTGCTGCATATCGACGGCGCCGCGCTCCGCGCCCGGGCAGCGGCTGCCGATCCGGGGCAGTTCGTCGACGTGATCACGTTGCGAGCCGCCGACTACGCGCCGATGAGGAATGCCCTGCTCGCGATCCCCGGGGTGCTGGTCGACTCCTCAACCCTTCCGCTCGCGAAGTCGGCCGGTTGGGCACGCGCGGTGCTCGGCACCGTCGCCACCGCGACGAAGGAGACGCTCCGCACCGCCGGTCCGCTGGCGCTGCCCACTGACCCGGTCGGCAGCAGCGGGTTGGAGGCTGCCTACCAGACCGACCTAGCCGGGACGCCCGGTGGCACGGTTCGAATCGTCGACGCCTCGAGCGGTGCGCCGGTGGGCGGACGCTCGGGGGTGTTGTGGCGGGTGCCACCACAGCCAGGTACCGCGCTGCAGACGACGCTCGACGAGCGGTTCCAGGACGCGGCGGAGCAGGCGGTGGCGCTGCAGACGAAGACAACGGCGCTGGTCGCCGTCGACGCCCGCACGGGAGAGGTGCTTGCGGCAGCCAACGGTCCCGAGGTGACGTCGCTGAACACCGCGTTCGTGGGCCAGTACCCACCGGGGTCGACGTTCAAGGTGGTCGCATCAGAGGCGCTGATCGCAGCCGGGCAGCGGATCACCGCTCGGGTGTCCTGCCCGAGCACCACGGTCGTCGACGGCAAGCGGTTCAAGAACTACGACTACATCTCGTTGCCGGCAGGATCCACGTACGCCGACGCCATCGCGGCCTCGTGTAACACCACGGTCGTGGGGCTCTCGAGCCGGCTCTCCGACTCGGCGCTGCACGATGCGGCCACCAGGTACTTCGGCGCCAGTGCCGACTGGGACCTACCGGTCCCAGCCTTCTCCGGATCCGTGCCCGTCAACACCAGTCCGGTCGACAAGGCGGCGTCGGCGATCGGCCAGGGACGCGTACTGATGAGCCCGTTGGGAATGGCGCTGCTCGCCGCCGCCGTCGACACCGGGCAGGCCCACGCACCGAGCATCATCGCCGGGCACGGGGGTCAGGTGGCCGGCAACCCGCTGCCGCGCCCGGTCGACCGCGACCTGCGGACGATCATGCGCCTGGTGGTCACACAGGGCACCGCCACCAGCCTGCGCGGTGTGCCCGGCGACGTGGGCGCCAAGACGGGTACCGCCGAGTACGGCACGACCGTACCCCCGCGTACCCATGGCTGGCTGATCGGCTACCGCGGCGACGTCGCATTCGCGTGTCTGGTCGTCGGCGGGTCCGGGGGCAACAGTGCCGCGGGACCGGTCGTCCGGCGCTTTCTCGACCTGGCGCCGCCGTCCGTCGACTGACCCACGGCCCCCACGAGCAGCACCAACGCGCACAGGCCCAACGCGCGCGTGGTGTAGGGGACCCCAGTGCTCAGGCGGAACGGGTGCAGACGGACCCAGCGAACCAGCGCCGAACCGCCAAACGCCGCCGCGTCGTCAGGTCGCTGGGCTCGTCTGGCGCAATCCCACGGCGGCGAACAGGCCACCGAGCGCGAGCAGGACCGCGCAGACCAGCATCGCCGCCCGGTAGCCAGCCCCGAAGGCGGCGGGGTCCTGGTAGTCGCGGCCGCTCAAGCCGACCGCCACCGGCAGGGCAGCCACCGCGAGCAGGCTGCCGGCGCGGGCGACCGCGTTGTTGACGCCGCTCGCGATCCCGGCGTACCGGTCCGGTGACGCCGCCAGCACGGTCGCCGTCAGCGGCGCGACGAGCAGCACCAGACCCACCCCGAACGCGGCGACGCCGGGGAACACCGCCGTCCAGTAGCTGCCACCTCCGCCGGCCCCACGCAGCGCGAGGGTGCCCACCGCGGCGACCAACGGCCCGACCGTCATCAGCCAGCGGGGTCCGACCCGCTGCGCCAGCGCCCCGGCGCGACTGGAGAACAGCAGCATGAGCACCGTGATGGGGACCGTGGCGAGCCCGGCCTGCAGCGGGGAGTAGCCGGCCACCACCTGCAGCTGCAGGACCAGCATGAAGCCCAGGGCGCCGAGCGCGCCGTAGACGACGAAGGTCAGTGCGTTGCAGGTGCTGAAGATGCGGGAGGCGAACAACGACGGGGGCACCATCGGGATGCGCGCCCGGCGTTCCACGCCGACGAAGGTGGCCAGCGCAGCCACGCCGACGACGGCCGCCAGGGTCACCGTCAAAGCGCTGACCGTGCCTGCCTGGATGAGCGCGTACGTCACCCCGGCCAGTCCGACGGCACCCAGGCCCGCGCCCACCAGGTCGAAGTGCGGCGCCGCCTCGACGTCGCGAGTCTCCGGCACGTGACGCAGCGCGACGACGACGACGAGTACGGTCAGCGGCACGTTGATGAAGAACACGAACCGCCAGCTGGCGTACTCGACGAGCCAGCCGCCCAGCAGCGGCCCGAGCGCCGTGGTCACCCCGGCCAACCCGGACCAGGCCCCGATCGCACGGGCGCGGTCGGTCGGCGCGAAGGAGCTGGAGATCATCGCCAGGCTGCCAGGCGTGAGCAGCGCGGCGCCGATGCCCTGCAGCACGCGCGCCGCGATCAGCGGGAGCGGTCCCGGCGCGAGGCCACACAGCACCGAGGCCGTGCCGAACCAGGTCACGCCGATCACGAATACCCGCCGCCGCCCGAAGCGGTCACCAAGGGACCCACCGATGAGGATCAGCGCCGCCAGCGACAACAGGTAGCCGTTGACGACCCACTGCAGGTCGCCGAGCGATGCCCCGGTGTCGGTGCCGATGGGTCGCAGGGCGACGTTGACCACGGTGCCGTCGAGGAACGCCATGCCGCTGCCGATGACGGCGGTGGCAAGCAACCACCGCCCGCGGGCGGTGCCCAGCCGCACCGGCGGTGCCGCGGTGAGAGTCATGGACCCTCAAGCGCGTTGCCTCACCTCGGCATTCCCGAACCAGGCGTGCCGACCGCTGCCCCGGCCGGGCCGGCTCAGCGGTCCACCGAGCCGTCGCCGGCGTCCTCCTCCAACACAACCTGCTCCTTGCGGACGTCCTCGGCGATGGTCTCCTCGACGAGCTCCTGTTCGACGCCGATCCGGACGCGCTCGACCGGCACGGTCTCGGTGGTCACGACGGGCCGCTCCTCGTAGAGGATCATGTCGGGGGCATCCGGCTGACCGCTGCCCGGCATCGGCGTCGGCGTCGAGGCCTCGGCTGTGCCCGCTCCTCCACCAGCGGACTCACCTGCCGCCGGCTGGCCGCCAGCTACGTCGCCGGTCTCGCCGGTGTCGGTCTCCAGCACGACCTTCTCGCGGCGCACCGGCACCGTCACCTGCACCTGCTCGATGACCGTGTACTTGCGCAGCCGGGCGCGACCGCGAGCCTGTGTGGTCGTGTCGACCTGCAGCTGCTCCTCCGAGCGGGTCATCGCGCCGTCGTCTGTGGGCATGGCGCCGGACCCGGTCTGGCCGCCGGTGCCCACGGTCTGGCCGCCGGCGTCCTCGGTCTGGCCGCCGGCGTCCTCGGTCTGGCCGCCGGCGTCCTCGGTCTGGCCGCCCGGATACGCCACCTGCCCACCGGCGTCCTCGGTCTGACCGTAGTAGGCAACCAGCGCGCTCTCCTCGTCGGCAGCGAGGTGGTCGTGGTCGCCCACCTGCGGCGCGTCCTTGATCCGTGACTTCGGGTGCGCGACCACCAGCCGGTCCCCCTCCAGCCGGGCGCCGGCGAGCGGCACAAGACTCTCGTTGGTACCGAA
>JBBSGC010000082.1:0-9152 GCA_038254525.1 Propionibacteriales bacterium
CCGACCGCGTGCGGACCCTGATGTCGAGTCGCCGAGCCTGGAACTGGGTGCAGTTCGACGTCGACGTGAGCTCCCGATACCGGCCCTGGGTCGGGATCCACGCCTCGCAGTCGAACTTGCGGACCGCTGACGCCCCCAGGTCCCCGGCAGCCACGTCGATGACCCGGAACGGCAGTCCGAGGTCGCGCATCCAGTCCTTCTCATGCGCAAGCAGGCGCTCATGCTCGGCCCGAGAGTCCTCCAGCGTCGTGAACGTGAACATCTCCACCTTGTCGAACCAGTGCACCCGGAAGATCCCGCGGGTGTCCTTGCCGTACGAGCCTGCCTCCCGCCGGTAGCACGGGCTGAACGCCGCGTAGCGGCGGGGCAACGCCGAGCCGTCGAAGATCTCGCCGCCGTGGTAGGCAGCCAGCGCCACCTCCGAGGTGCCGACTAGGTAGAGGTCGTCCTTCGGCAGGCGGTAGACGTCGTCGGCCGCCTGGCCGAGGAAGCCGGTGCCCTCCATGGCCTGCGGCTTGACCAGAGCGGGCGGAATCACCGGCGTGCAACCGACGGCAGCGGCGCGCTCCATGGCCGCGCTGACCAGGGCGAGCTCGAGCTGGGCGCCCACGCCGGTCAGGAAGTAGAAGCGTGCACCGCTGACCTTGGCCCCTCGCTCCACGTCGATGGCCCCGAGCAGCCGACCCAGCTCGAGGTGGTCGCGCGGCTGGAACCCCTCAGCGGCGAAGTCGCGTGGCGTACCGACCTCCTCCAGGACCACGAAGTCGTCCTCACCACCGACCGGTGCCTGCTCGGCGGCCAGGTTGGGCAGCGACATGGCCAGCTCGCGGAACGCGGCGTCGGCCGCTCCGGCGGTCGCTTCCGCGGTGCGGACCGACTCCGCGAGCGAGCGCGCCAGCGCAAGCAGCTCCTGCTTGTCCTCGCTGCCCGCCCGAGCGATCAGCTTGCCCTGCGACTTCTGCTCGGCGCGCAGGCGTTCGAAGCTGCCGATCGCCGCCCGCCGGCGCTCGTCGGCGGACAGCAGCGTGTCGACCACCTCGACGGGCTCGCCCCGGCGCTTCTGCGCGGCGCGGATCCGATCCGGGTCGTCGCGGAGGAGCCGCAGGTCGATCACCTCACCAGGGTAACGACGCTGACCAGCAGATATCTCGCGCGTGCCTGGCTGCCAGACTTCCCCGGTGGTTCTCGACGTGCGCCGTGCGCAACCCAGGCACCCGAGCTCCTGGTGGTGGGCCATCGGCATCCCGACGGTGCTGCTGGGGGCGCTCACGATCGCCGTGGCGACGCGTTGGGCCCCGGCGATGGCGGTGGACTCCGCGGTCGCGACCCGGGCGTACGACCTCTCTGCCGGTCACCGGGTCTGGATCGGCATCCTCCAGGGCGTGGCTCGGGTCGGCGACCCGCTGATCCTGCGCAGCATCGGACTCGCGACCGCCGCTGTGCTGCTGTGGCGTCGGCACCTGCGGGTCGGCGGGTGGCTGGTTGTCGTGACCGCTGCGGACTGGTTGCTGGGTCCGGCGGCGAAGCTGTTGCTGCACCGGCCGCGACCGCACTGGGCGGAGCCGCTGGTCAGCATCGGCGGCTACTCGTTCCCCTCCGGCCACGCGGCGGGCGGCGGCTACTTCGCGGCCGCCGGGGTGATCACCTCGCTGCTGCTGCTGCCGCGGGGACGCCTGCGCCGGCTGGTCTGCGCCGGGTTCGTCACCGTCGGTGTCGTGGTCGGGCTCGACCGGATTTTGCTCGGGGTCCATTACGCGACCGACGTGCTCGGTGGTTGGGCACTTGGGGTGCTGGTGGTCGTGCTCGGGTGGGCGCTGCTGCTGCGGCTGACACCTGAGGAACCCGGGCCGGTCATCGGCACCTCGGGACGCCGGCCGTCGCGCGTGGCGGTCGTGCTCAACCCGGTCAAGGTCGCCGACGTGACCATCTTCCGCAGCCGGGTCGACGCCAGCGCGGCCGTCCACGGCTGGCAGCCGCCGCTGTGGTTCGAGACGACGCCGGAGGATCCGGGTCCCGGGATGGCAGAGGCGGCGCTCGCGGCGGGCGCCGAGATGGTGCTGGTAGCCGGCGGCGACGGCACCGTGCGCGAGGTGTGCGGGGAGCTGGCCCGCACCGGCGTGGCCGTCGGCATCGTCCCCCTCGGCACCGGCAACCTGCTGGCGCGCAACCTGGGCCTGCCCCTGCACCCCTACGACGCGGTCGAGGTGGCGATGTCCGGGCAGGACCGCGCCGTCGACGTGGTGGCGCTGGCCGGCGACGACCTCGACGAGGGCTGTTTCATGGTCATGGCCGGGCTCGGGCTCGACGCGGCGATCATGGCCGGCGCACCCGACGAGCTCAAGGCCCGGATGGGGTGGCCCGCGTACGTCGTCTCCGCCCTCCGGCAGCTGCGCTACCCAGCGGTCCACGTGGAGATCAGCGTCGACGGGTCGGCTCCGGTGCGGCGGCGGGCCCGGACGGTCGTGATCGGCAACGTGGGGTTCCTGCAGGCCGGTATCCCGCTGCTGCCGGACGCGCGGATCGACGACGGGCTGCTCGACATCGTGGTGCTGGCACCCCGCAGCCACCTCGGCTGGCTGGGGATGGTGTGGCGGGTGATGGGGCGCCGCCGGCGAACCGACGAGCGGCTGGACCGGATGACCGGGCGCTCGGTTGTGATCCGCGCGGAGCGCCCCACCCCGCGCCAGCTCGACGGTGACCCGGTTCGCCCCGGCAGCGAGATCCGCGCCGAGGTGCTGGCCGGGACGCTGCTCGTGCGCGTGCCGAGACCGCCACGCTGAACCGGCTCAGCCGCGGCTGGAGCGGGCGTAGGACAGCGCCTCGTCCTCCTCCGGCGACAGCTGGGAGTCGCAGGTCCATCCCGAGATGTTCTTGGCATACGTACGCGCGTCGCTGCGACCGTGGATCGAGGTCAGCACGACCCCGTCGCCCTCGTCGTCGAGCAGGGCCAGTGACCACGACAGGTGACCGCCCATGTCGCCGAAGGCGTCGTAGCGCACCACCGCCAGGTGCCGTAGCGACTCCGCGGCGTCGGCGCGCAGGTCGACGACCTCGTCACGCAGCGCCGCCAGCTCGGCTGGGACCTGGGCTGCGCCGGAGCGCGGTTTCCGCCGGCGCCGCGGCGATGACCTCCGCAGCGCGGACACCGATACGCCGAGGGCCGCCGCGGCGAGCACGACCGCGACGGCCCCGAGGATCACTGCCACGTCCAGACCCTAACCAGTGCGGTCGCGTAGTCGCGACAACCAGGCGGCGGCATCGAGGAAGTCCGCGTCGGATGTTCCGTCGCGGATGTTCGGCGGCACGTTGTCCATGCGTGGGTAGGAGCCCAGGAAGCGGACGTCGGCGCACATCCGACGCAGTCCCAGCAGCGCCTCACCGACGCGCGCCTCGTCGAGGTGCCCCTCGCAGTCGATCGAGAAGCAGTAGCGACCGAGCGCCGCCCCGGTCGGCCGGGACTCGATCCGGGTCAGGTTGACGCCACGCAACGAGAACTGGTCGAGCACCTCCATGAGCGCGCCGGGGTGGTCGTCACGGATGAACGCGACCAGCGACGTCTTGTCGGCCCCGGTGCGCTGCGGGGCCGGGCCTGGCCGGGCCACGAGCACGAACCGGGTCACGGCGTCCGGGTTGTCGCCGATGCCGGACGCGAGCACCGTCAGCCGGTAGCGCCCAGCCGCCAGCGGCGCCGCGATCGCCGCGTCGTAGGCCGGGTCCGGTGCCGCCACGATCGCTGCCGCCTGCGCGGTGGAGCCGACCTGCACGACCTGCGCCTGCGGGCAGTGCGCCGCCAACCAGCGCCGGCACTGCGCCGCCGCGTGCGGGTGCGTCGCGATCGTGCGTACCCCCTCCAGCGTCCGGCCCGGCGCGCCCAGCAGCGCGAAGCGCACAGGGACCGACATCTCGCGGGTGATGACCAACGGGTCGCCGGTCGCCAGCTCGTCGAGAGTTACCGGAACCGAGCCCTCGACTGAGTTCTCGATCGGGACGACAGCGGCGTCCGCGGCGCCCGTGCGTACCGCGTCCAAGGCGGCGGACACCGAGGACGCGGGCAGGCGCTCCGCCCGGGCAGCCGCGGGCAGCGTGAGCAGCGCCGCCTCGGTGAAGGTGCCTTCGGGGCCGAGGTAGGCGTAGCGGGCAGGCGGCGTCCCAGGCACCCGCCCACCCTACGAGGGGCGGGTGGGTCGCCGCGGGCGGTCTCGCGCCGTCGCCACGAGCAGCGAGCGGCTATCTTCGCGGACATGACCGGCTTGCCTGCTCCCGACCCCGGGTTCCGAGATCTCGGGTACGCCCGGCTGGACACCGACCGGGCGGCCCGGACCGGGGACGCCGAAGTCGTGTACGCGGCGGGCAAGACCGTCGAACAGGTCCTCGACCTGCTGGGCCGGCTGGGGACGGAGCATCCGGAGCGAGCCGTGCTGGGCACTCGGTTGAGCCCGGAGGCGATGGCGGCGGTGCGGAGCTCACTTCCGGAGGCCGTCGTCGACGAGGTGGCGCGCACCGCGACCCTTGGCCCGCTTCCGCCGGCGCTCGGCCGCGTCCGGGTGATCACCGCAGGGACGTCGGACGCCCCAGTCGCTCGGGAGGCGATGGTCACGGCTCGGGTGCACGGGGCCGGCGTCGCCGAGGTGGCCGACGTCGGGGTGGCCGGCCTGCACCGCCTGTTGGCGGTCCGTGCTCAGCTCGACGACGCCGACTGCCTGGTGGTGGTTGCCGGCATGGAGGGTGCGCTCCCCAGCGTCGTCGGGGGGCTCACCGGTGTCCCGCTGGTCGCAGTTCCGACGAGTGTCGGCTACGGCGCGTCCTTCGGCGGCCTTGCGGCGCTGCTCGCGATGCTCAACGCCTGCGCGCCCGGCGTGACGGTCGTCAACATCGACAACGGCTTCGGCGCCGGGCTGTTCGCGGCCCGGGTGGCTCGGCGGGTGGGCGCACTGCGTGACCGGCCGGCGCTGCCTGACTCGGCACCGGAACGCGCACTGTGATCGGCTGGCTCGACTGCTCGTCGGGGGCCAGCGGCGACATGCTGCTCGGCGCCCTCGTCGGAGCCGGTGTCCCGCTGGATGTCATCGACGAGGCGGTTCAGGCGGTGGTGCCGGAACCGGTCACCCTTTCGGTGCACGAGGTGACCCGAGCCGGGCTGGCGGCGACCCAGGTGCAGGTCGCGACGGCGGAGTCGAGGACCGCAAGGTCACTGGGCGACGTGCGTACGCTGCTTCACGGCGGCGCCCTGGACAGCAGAGTCGCCGAGCACGCCGATGCGGTGTTCGCCCGGCTGGCCGAGGCCGAGGCCCGGGCGCACGGAATCCAAGTTGATGACGTGCATTTCCACGAGGTGGGCGCGCTCGACGCCATAGCCGACGTCGTAGGCAGCTGCGCTGGCCTGGTGCGCCTGGGGATGGACACGCTGAGCTGTTCAGCCATCAGCGTGGGCGGTGGAACTGTGCGCGCGGCCCATGGCCTGCTGCCGGTGCCGCCGCCGGCGGTCGTGGAGCTGCTGCGCGGCTGGGTAAGCGTCGGCGGACCCGCTGACCAGGAGCTCTGCACCCCCACCGGTGCGGCGCTGGTCACCAGCTGGGCGCAGGAGCAGGGGGCGCAGCCGGCCATGCGGGTCGAGCGGGTCGGTGTGGGCGCCGGCGGGCGTGACCTCCCCGGACGGCCCAACGTGCTGCGACTGTTGGTGGGCGCGGCTGCCTCGGCCGAGCGAACCGCGGAGCAGGTCGTACTCGAGGCAAACGTCGACGACCTGGACCCTCGCCTGTGGCCGCAGGTGCTCAGCCGGCTGCTCGCCGCCGGTGCGGCGGATGCCTGGCTGACGCCCATCTTGATGAAGAAGGGGCGGCCGGCCCACACACTTTCGGTCCTGGCTGACGCCGGCCGACGCGCCGAGGTGCTCGCCGTGGTCTTCGCCGAGTCGACGACGATCGGGATGCGGGCGCACCCGGTCGACAAGGTGGCACTCGAGCGTTCCGAGGCGGCCGTACTCGTCGATGGCCACCGGGTCCGGGTGAAGCTCGCCCTGCTGGACGGCCGGGTGGTCAATGCCCAGCCCGAGTACGCCGACGTCGCGGCCGCTTCGGCGGCTCTGGGGCGTCCGCTCAAGGTGGTTCTGGCGCGCGCCGTGTCGGCGGCCGAGCACCTGTGGTGAGGCCAACCAACGCGCGGTAACTCGCGGATCGGCGGGTGGAAACTCGCGGATCGGCGGGTGGGAACTCACGGATCGGCGGGTGCGGGGCGCCACTAGGGTGAGGGGATGCAGCTGGCCGGGAACGGGGTCGCCGCCGTGGCCGCACCGGGCCGGGTCGACGGGTGAGCGCGGCGCCCAACCCGACCGGGCGTGCAGTCGCCGGCAGCGTGCTCGGCGCCGCCGCGTTGATCACCGCGCTGACGGTGCTCGCGCGGCTGGCCGGCTTCGCGCGGACCCTCGTGCTGGGCCGCAGCGTCGGCGTTACCGCGTTGAGCAGCATCTACCAGACGATGAACACCGTGCCCAACATCATGTACGAGGTGGTCGCCGGAGGTGCCCTGGCCAGCCTCGTCGTGCCACTGCTGGCGCGTGCGGTCGCCGACGACGACCGCCTGCACGTCGAGCAGACGGCGTCGGCGCTGCTGACCTGGACCGTGCTGGTGCTGACGCCGCTGGCCGCCGCCATCGCCCTGGCCGCCGGCCCGATCACCCGGTTGCTGCTCGGTGCCGACGCCTCCTCCGCGGCGCTCGACGTGGGTACCTCGATGCTGCGGGTGTTCGCCCCGCAGGTGGCGCTGTACGGCATCGGGATCGTGGTGACCGGCATCCTGCAGGCCTACCGGCGCTTTGGTGGACCGGCGCTGGCGCCGCTGCTGTCCAGCCTCGTGGTCATCGCCGCCTACCTTGCGTACGGCCTGCTCCCGAGTTCGGGCACTGCACTGGCCGACCTCACCAAGACGCAGGAGCTGGTGCTCTCCGTGGGCACCACGCTCGGCGTCGCGGTGCTCAGCCTCAGCCTGCTGGTGCCGCTGTCGCGGCTGGGCCTGCGGCTGCGACCCCGGCTCGACTTCCCGCACGGCGTAGCCGGGCGGGCGCGCTCGCTTGCCTACGCCGGGATGGCGGCGTTGGTCGCCCAGCAGCTGTCGGTCGCTGTCGTGCTGGTGCTGAGCAACCGGGCCGGTGCGGTGACCCTGCTCCTTTACACCCAAGCGCAGACGCTCTACCTCCTGCCCTGGGCGGTGCTGGCCGTGCCCGTGGCGACCACGGTGTTCCCACGCCTTGCCGAGCGCTGGTCGGCCGGCGACCGGGTGGCCTACCGGGGTCAGCTCGCCGCCAGCACGACCGTCGTCGTGCTGCTGAGCACCGGAGCCGCCGCGGTCATGGCGGCCACGGCCCGGCCGCTGGCCCGGGTGATGGTCCAGGGTGCGCCGGGGGCCGGCTCGGCGGACGGCGTCGAGCAGCTGACCCGGGGCGTGACCGGGTTCGCTGCGGGGCTGGTCGGCTACGGGTTGTTCGCGCTGCTGTCGCGTGCCCTGTACGCGTCCGGCACGCTGTCCGCCACCGCTGCCGCGTGCGTAAGCGGGTGGGTCTGCGTGCTGGTTGCCGACCTGGTGCTGGCGGCCGCACTGCCGGCCGACCAGCGGGTGCTGGCCCTGGCGGTCGGCAACAGCGTCGGCATGACCCTGCTCGGCTGTGCGCTGCTGGCGGTCGTGGTGCGCACGGCCGGCCGCGCCGCCGTCGAAGGCGTGGTCCCGGTGCTCGCTGTCTGCGCGGTGGCCGGCCTCGCCGCCGCCTGGCTCGGTCGGCAGCTCGAGAGTCACGTCGACAGCGGTGGACCGCTGGCGGCGCTGCTGCAGGGGCTGCTCGTCGCAGCGCTGAGCGCCCTGGTCTACGCCGGCATCGTGCTGCTGCTGGCCCGGGCGCCGGTCACCGCGAGCATCCGCTTGCTGCGCGGGCCCGCCGGGCTGGGCGCGGCGCCGGACGGTGCTGCATGAGGCTGTACGAGAGCAGCGACCCCGCACTCGAGGTGGCCGGCCTACGGATCGTGCAGGTGCTCGCCACCACGACCGGCGGGACCGGTGCCCACGTGCGCCTGCTCACCTCGCACCTACTGGCTGCCGGCGCCCGAGTCGTGGTCTGTGCCCCGCAGCCGGCGCTGGACGCGTTCGACTTCGCCGGGCTCGGTGCCGGCGTGCTGCCGGTGCCGATCGGCTCGCTACCACACCCCCGCGACGTGGTCACTGCGCGCAGCCTGCGGCAGGCCGTCGCCGAGGCCGATGTGGTGCATGCGCACGGCCTTCGCGCCGGCACGCTCGCCGGACTCGCCACCCGTCGTGACGTGCCGTTCGTGCTCACTCGGCACAACCTCATCCTGGCCCGCGGTCCGGTCGCTCACCTCCACCGCACCCTCGAGCGCTACACCGCGCGCCGGGCGGACGTGACCATGTGCGTCTCGTCGGACCTGGTCGAGGCGGTGCGCTCGGCCGGCGGCGCCGACGTCCGGCGTACGTTCGTGACGGCCCCGCCGATGCGAGGGGCGAACCGGACTCGTGAGCAGGTGCGCGAGGAGCTGCGGCTGGGACCGGCCCCGCTGGTGCTCGCGGTGGGCCGGCTGCATCCGCAGAAGGACTACCCGACGCTGATCGAGGCCGCCCACTTGCTGGTCGACCTGGAACCTCGACCGCTGTTCGCGATCGCCGGCGACGGCCCCCAGCGCGCTGAGCTGGCGGCGCTGATCGAGCGTCGGGCAGCTCCGGTGCGGCTGCTCGGGGAGCGCACAGACGTGCCAGAGCTGCTGCTCGCGGCCGACCTGCTGGTGCAGACGAGCATCTGGGAGGCCGGGTCGCTGGCGGTGCAGGAGGGGCTGCGGACCGGGCTGCCGTTCGTCGGGACCTGCGTCGGGGCGATCCCGGACCTGGTCGCCGATGCCGGACTGCTCGTGCGCCCGCGCGACGCTCGCGCGCTGGCTGCCCAGGTGCGCAGGGTCCTCACTGAGCCGGGGGTCGAACGAGACCTGCGGGACCGGGCCCGCCGCCGGGCCAAGGCACTGCCGGACGACACGGACGTGGTGGCCCAAGTGGTCGCTGCCTACTCGGGAGCCCGCGAGACGCAACGGAGGGCCGGCCGGTGAGCTGGAGCCAGAGCAGACCCCGCTGGCTGGCGACCCCCTCGGGACTCGGCACCGCGG
>JBBSGC010000083.1:0-9077 GCA_038254525.1 Propionibacteriales bacterium
GATCCGGTCGCCCACGTACGCGAGGCAGCGGACCGCTTCGCGGCCACCGTCCTGCTCAAGGGCAGCCGCACCCTCGTGGCGGGTCCGCCGGGACCAGCTGGTGTGGGGGAGCTGCTGGTGAACACCACCAGCACGCCGTGGCTCGGCACCGCGGGGGCCGGCGACGTGCTCGCCGGGCTGTGCGGTGCACTTGCGGCCACCGTCGGCGCGCCGGGCGGAGACCTCACCGTGGTCGGTGGCATGGCGGCGTGGGTGCACGGCGCCGCCGGGGTCGCGGCCAGTGCCGGCGGCCCGATCACCGCTGGCGACGTTGCGCGCGCCCTGCCGCAGGTCGTCCGCGCTGTTCTCGTCACTGCCGGGGACGCGGTCGCACCGCCCACCTGACCTGATGACACCCGACGACACCCTCGACGGCCCCCGCGCGGAGCTGGTGGTCGACCTGGCCGCCGTGCGCCACAACGTCGTGCGGCTGCGTTCGGTCGCCGGCGAGGCGCAGCTGATGGCAGTGGTCAAGGCGGACGCGTACGGGCACGGGATGGTGCAGGTGGCGCGGGCCGCGCGTGCGGCGGGTGCCGGCTGGCTCGGCGTCGCCACACTGGACGAGGCGCTGGCCCTGCGCCGCGCCGGTGACCGCGGCCGGATGCTGACCTGGCTGGGGGTGCCGGGCGAGCGTTACGACGCGGCCGTCGCAGCAGACGTCGATCTGACTGTCTCCGCGCGCTGGCAGCTCGCCGACGTGGTGGCCGCAGTCCGACGGACCCGACAGCCGGCCCGGGTGCAGCTCAAGGTGGACACCGGCTTGTCCCGCAACGGGGCCGGCGACCGGGAGTGGCCGTGGCTGCTGGCTGCCGCGGTGCGAGCCCAGGCGCAAGGGCAGGTGATCGTGACCGGGGTGTGGTCACACCTCGCGTGTGCCGACGAGCCGGCGCACCCGTCGGTGCAGGCTCAGCAGGACGCGTTCGAGGCGGCGCTGGACGCGGTGGCCGGTTCCGGGCTGGAGCCGGAGGTCCGGCATCTGGCCAACTCAGCGGCCACGCTCACCCGGCCGAGCTCGCGCTTCGACCTGGTCCGCTGCGGGCTGGCGGTCTACGGGCTCTCGCCGATCCCACTGCTGGCCTCGGCCGCGGAGCTGGGGCTGCGGCCGGCCATGTCGGTGCGCGCCCGCCTGGCCTCGGTGAAACCCGTTCCGGCTGGCCGGGGGGTGTCCTACGGACACACCTACGTGACGCCGGGGCCCAAGTCGCTCGGCCTGGTGCCGCTGGGCTATGCCGAGGGCATCCCGGTGGCGACCTCGAACGCGGCGTCTGTTTCCGTCGGTGCTGCCCGGTGCCGCATCGTCGGGCGGGTGTGCATGGACCAGTTCGTCGTCGACCTCGGCGACTCCGGCGCGCGCGTCGGCGACCAGGTCGTGGTGTTCGGGCCCGGCGACGGCGGCGAGCCGACCGCGCAGGACTGGGCCGAGGCCGCCGGCACCATCGTGTACGAGATAGTCACCCGGATGGGAGGGCGGGCGGTCCGCCGCTTCGTCGAGGAGGAGCCGTGACCGGCTGGCCGGAGGACGCCGCGACGGTCGCCGTCGTCGCGCCCCGGCAGCCCACCTGGGACGCGCTGGCGCTGGCGATGGCGGGGTGCACGGCCTGCCCGCTCGCCGGATCCCGGCAGCGGGTGGTGCCCGGCGCGTGCCCGCCGCAAGCGCAGCTGCTCCTTGTCGGTGAGGCGCCCGGCCGCAGCGAGGATGAGGGCGGGCTGCCGTTCATCGGGCGTTCCGGCCGGCTGCTCGACGCGTTGCTCGACGACGTCGGCCTGGTCCGCAATGAGCTGGCTGTGGTCAACACGGTCAAGTGCCGGCCGCCCGGCAACCGGACGCCGCGCCGCCTGGAGACAGGCACCTGCCGGCCGTGGCTGGACGCGCAGGTCGACGTGGTCGACCCCGCCGTCGTGTTGACGCTGGGTGGCACGGCGCTCGCGTGGGCGCTTGGCCCGGGGCTACGCATCGGCGAGGTGCACGGCAGCGTGCACAACGTGGCCGGCCGTTCGGTGGTGCCCACCTATCACCCGTCGGCGGCGCTGCGCTTCGGACCCTCGGGCCCGCCGGCCCAAGCGTTGCGGTCCGACCTTGCCGTGGTGGCCCGGCTGGTGGGGGCCGGGTGAACGCCGCCGGGACCTCGCTCGAGGTGATGACCGAGCTGCGCGGCCCGGGCGCCACCGAAGCCTTCGGACGGCGGCTGGCCATGCTGCTGCGGGCCGGTGACCTGGTGGTGCTCAGTGGTGCTCTCGGCGCCGGCAAGACCACGCTCACCGCCGGCATCGGTGCCGCACTTGGCGTCCGGGGACCGGTGACGTCCCCGACCTTCGTCATCGCGCGGGTGCACCCGTCGCTGGCCGACGGGCCGGCCCTCGTACACGTCGACGCCTACCGGCTGGGCGGTGCGACCGAGCTCGACGACCTGGACCTCGACGCCACGCTCGACGAGTCGGTGACCGTCGTGGAGTGGGGCGAGGGGCTGGCCGAGGTGCTCGCCGAGGACCGGCTGGAGGTCCGCCTGGAACGCGCGGCGAGCGATGACGCCCGCGTCGTGCTCGTGCGCCCGCACGGGGCCCGCTGGGTCGGCGTTGCCTTGCGTACGACACTGCTCGGCGCCGAGCAACGCGAGCTGCCTGAGTAGCCTGCCGGGGTGCTGCTGCTCGCCTTCGACACCGCCACGCCGCACGTCACCGTCGCGTTGCACGACGGGTCGCAGGTGCTCGCCGACTCCTCGGAGGTCGACCCGAGGCGACACGGCGAGCTGCTGGCGCCCGGCATCGCCGCGGTGCTGGAGGAAGCCGGCGTCGACCGACGCGACCTGACCGATGTTGCCGTCGGCGTCGGCCCGGGTCCGTTCACCGGCCTGCGGGTCGGGCTCGTCACGGCGCGCACGCTGGCGGCGGTGCTCGACGTGCAGCTGCACGGCGTCTGCAGCCTGGACGTGGTCGCCGGACAGGCAGCCCGCCAAGGGGTCCAGCAGCCGTTCGCGGTGGCGACCGATGCCCGCCGCAAAGAGGTCTACTGGGCCCGCTACGCCGACGGTGACCGGGTCCAGGGCCCCGCGGTGGCCCGTCCCGCCGCCCTGGCGCAGCTGCTCTCGGCCGGGGAAGGTGTCGTCGGCCGGGGCGCTCAGCTGTACGCCGAGGTGCTGCCGGTCGTCGACGGACCGCTGGACCCCGATGCTGCCGTGTTGGCCGAGCTCGTCCTCGCGGGAAGCGTCGAGCTGCTGGCCGCGGAGCCGCTCTACCTGCGCCGACCCGACGCGGCCGAGCCGGGCCTGCGCAAGCCGGTGTCGTGAGCGCTCTCGCCAGCCCGGTCCGGCGACCGGCGGTGCTGGCGGATCTCCCCGGCCTGTTGGCTCTGGAGGAGGCGGCCTTCGGTGCCGACGCCTGGAGCGAGGCGTCGTGGCGGTCCGAGCTGGCGCAGACGCCTGGAACCCGCTGGGTCGTGGCGGCCGAGGCGCACGGCGCGATCGTCGGGTTCGGCCTGCTTATGGTCGTGGGCGAGGTCGCCGACGTGCAGCGAATCGCCGTAGCTCGAACGTCTCGGCGCAAAGGTCTCGGTCGCGTGCTGCTGGGCGAGCTGCTCGCCGAGGCCAGCCGCCGCCGGTGCGAGCGGCTGCTGCTTGAGGTGGCCGCCGACAACCTGGCCGCCCGCGCGCTGTACACAGCGGCTGGCTTCGTCGAGATCAGCCGGCGGCGTGCCTACTACGGCGCAGGCGGCGACGCCCTCGTCCTGCAGCGGCTCGTGCCTCGCTCTGACGGGTGACCGCTGCGCCCGCTTTGGCGGCGGGAACCTGGCTTACCCGCGCTGGGCGCGAGCGGAGCCGGCGGGCGCGCCGCTACGGTGACGGGGTGCGCGACTTCACCTATCCACCGGTCGTACTGACCGCGAAGGCGGCGTTCAAGGCGCTCGGCATCCGCGTCGAGATGCGCGGCTCCGAGCACATCCCCCGGTCCGGCGGCGCGGTGTTGGTGTGCAACCACATCTCCTACGTCGACTTCGTGTTCGGCGGCCTGGCCGCAGACGCCGGCGGGCGTCGGGTGCGCTACCTGGCCAAGCAGGAGCTGTTCCGGCACCGGCTGGTCGGCCCGCTCATGCGCTCCCTGCACCACATCGAGGTCAACCGCGACGACGGCCTGGCCTCCTACGACGATGCGATTCGCTGCGTGAACACCGGCGAGGTCGTAGGGCTCTTCCCGGAGGCGACGATCAGCTACACCTACGAGCTGAAGGAGTTCAAGACCGGCGCTGTGCGCCTCGCGGCGAAGACCGGCGTGCCGCTCGTCCCGGTGGTGCTGTGGGGGACGCAGCGGATGTTCCCCAAGGGCCGGGACCGGGACTTCCACCGGGGCCAGACGGTGGCGATCACCGTCGGTGAGCCGCTGCATCCGCGGGTCGACGACAACGCCGCTGCCGCGACCGCCACCCTCAAGTCCACGATGGCCCGGTTGCTCGACGAGTCGATCCGGGCGTACCCGGAGCGGCCCGCGGGGGCCTGGTGGCTGCCCCGGTCGTACGGCGGCGGCGCCCCCGATGCTGCGGAGGCGACGCGGATGTACCGCGAGGAGCGCCGAGCCAAGGTGGCCCAGCTGCGCGCCGACCGCGAGCGCGGCGGCTGACCCGAATGGCATAGGGGTCCCCAGTGACGAACCTATTGGCGTGGGAGACCCCTTGCCAAACCCGGACTGGTGTGGACAGACCCAGTTGCGTCGGTGCTGACAGTGCGGCGCCCTGGTGGAGCCACCGGACCCGCGCGCCAAGGTTGGTGGCTTCAAGGTTTCGCGTCGAGCACGAGCGTCAGTCGTACGTCCTCCTCAGCGAAGCCGAGGGCGGCATAGAACCTGCGCGCGGCGAGGTTCGCGGCACCGGTGGACAAGGTGACACGGTCGAGCCGCTGCGTATGAGCCCAGCCGACGACCGCCTCGACGAGCGCCCGACCCACGCCGCCGCCCCCTGCATGGTGCGCGACCGCGAGCTCACCGATGTACGCGTCGTCGGCACCGGACCAGTGTCTCTGTCGCTCTGCGGTGACGAACCCGATCACCCGGCCGTGACGTAGCGCCACCCAGACCGGCCTTTCGTCGGCCTCCGCGGCAGCCAGCGACGCGGTCACCCAGCCGGTGACGGCACTCGCAACTCCCGCCGGATCTCGCCACGCCGCCACACCGTCGATCAGTCGCGGAGCCAGCGCGAGCACCTGCTCCCGGTCACCCGGCTCATACGACCGCACCTGGACGCTGTTCATGTTGTCATCCTCGAGGACGACGCTGTGGCGCAGCTGTGGGTACCTCAGCTCCCGCTGGCCAGTGACCGCAGGGTCCTGCCGGGCCGGCCGCGGGCACGCGAGACAATGACCGGATGCAGCGCGATCTGCCACTGGTGCTCGGGATCGAGACCTCGTGCGACGAGACGGGCGTCGGCCTGGTCCGCGGCACCGAGCTGCTCGCGGACGCGGTGGCCTCCAGCGTCGACGAGCATGCCCGCTTCGGCGGGGTGGTGCCGGAGGTCGCCAGCCGGGCGCATCTCGAGGCGATGGTCCCCACGATCGAGCGGGCCTGCGCGGAGGCCGGAGTGGGGCTGCACGACGTCGATGCAGTCGCGGTCACCAGTGGCCCCGGGCTCGTCGGTGCCCTGCTGGTCGGTGTGGCCGCCGCCAAGTCGCTCGCGATCGGCCTCGACCGACCCTTGTACGGCGTGAACCACCTCGCCGCGCACGTCGCCGTTGACCAGCTCGAGCACGGACCGCTGCCGGAGCCGTGCATCGCCTTGCTGGTCTCGGGCGGCCACTCCAGCCTGTTGCTGGTCGAGGACGTGACGTCAGGCGCCGAGGCGCTCGGTGCCACCATCGACGACGCGGCCGGAGAGGCGTTCGACAAGGTCGCCCGGCTGCTCGGCCTGCCCTTTCCCGGCGGTCCGCACATCGACCGGCTGGCCCGAGCCGGCGACGGCGCCTACGTCGACTTCCCCCGCGGGCTGACCGGGCCGCGCGACATGCAGCGGCACCGCTTCGACTTCTCGTTCTCCGGGTTGAAGACGGCGGTCGCCCGATGGGTGGAGGCTCGCGAGCGCGCCGGCGAGCCGGTCCCGGTGGCCAAGGTCGCCGCCTCCTTCCAGGAGGCAGTCTGCGACGTGCTGACCCGCAAGGCGCTCGACGCCTGCCGGACGCGCGGGATTGACCACCTGCTGATCGGCGGCGGAGTCGCCGCGAACTCCAGGCTGCGGGCCATGGCCGCCGCGCGAGCAGCGGACGTCGGCGTCGCCGTGCGGGTGCCGCGCCCGCAGCTGTGCACCGACAACGGCGCGATGGTCGCCGCCCTGGGTGCTGAGCTGGTCGCCCGGGGGCGCATGCCGTCGGCGCTCGGCCTGCCGGCCGACTCCGGCATGCCGGTCACGCGGGTCGTTGCCTAGGGACCCGGGCGGCCCACCAGGCGGCAGACACGTCGAGCCTGGCACTCAGGTTGACCGAGTGCCAGCCACGGCATAGATTCGGAGTTGGCACTCTCAGCTTGAGTGTGCCAACCGGCTCCGATCGTGCGACCCCCGCGACGGCGTACGCATCGAGCCACTACCAATGTGCCGTGCACAGCTCTCAATGCAGTGAAAGGGGAGGTCGACATCGTGTCGGTCACCATCAAGCCGCTCGAGGACCGGATCGTCGTCAAGACGCTCGAGGCCGAGCAGACCACCGCGTCGGGTCTGGTCATCCCGGACACCGCCAAGGAGAAGCCGCAGGAGGGCGAGGTCCTCGCTGTCGGCCCAGGCCGCGTCGACGACAGCGGGAACCGGGTTCCCGTCGACGTCGCGGTTGGCGACATCGTCATCTACAGCAAGTACGGCGGCACCGAGGTGAAGTACTCCGGAGAGGACTACCTCATCCTCTCGGCCCGCGACGTGCTCGCCGTCATCGAGAAGTGACCCACCCGATGCCCCGGCCTCTCCCAACGGGGAGCCGGGGCATCGCCATGAAGGGACGTACCGCATGCCGAAGATCCTCGAGTTCGACGAGAACGCCCGCCGCTCGCTCGAGCGTGGCGTCGACGCACTCGCCAACACCGTCAAGGTGACCCTCGGCCCCAAGGGCCGCTACGTCGTGCTCGACAAGAAGTGGGGCGCTCCAACGATCACCAACGACGGTGTCACCGTCGCCCGTGAGGTCGAGCTCGACGACCCGTTCGAGAACCTCGGTGCCCAGCTGGCCAAGGAAGTTGCGACCAAGACCAACGATGTGGCCGGGGACGGCACGACCACGGCGACCGTGCTCGCGCAGGCCATGGTGCACGAGGGCTTGCGGGCGGTCGCCGCCGGAGTGAGCCCGACCGGCCTCAAGCGCGGTATCGACGCTGCGGTCGAGGCTCTCAACACCCGGCTGAGCGAGCTCGCCCGCGACGTCGACGACAAGCAGGACATGGCGCACGTCGCCACGATCTCCGCCCGCGACGAGCGCATCGGCGAGCTGATCGCCGA
Organism: Propionibacteriales bacterium; assembly: GCA_038254525.1. Lineage (GTDB taxonomy): Bacteria > Actinomycetota > Actinomycetes > Propionibacteriales > Nocardioidaceae > JBBSGC01. The sequence continues at coordinate 7,493 of JBBSGC010000083.1, forward strand.
GGCCTTCGACAAGGTCGGCAAGGACGGCGTGATCACCGTCGACGAGTCCAACACCCTCGGCACCGAGCTCGAGTTCACCGAGGGCATGCAGTTCGATAAGGGCTACATCTCGCCCTACATGGTGACCGACACCGAGCGCATGGAGGCGGTGCTCGACGACCCGTACATCCTGCTGCACCAGGGCAAGATCGCTGCGGTCGCCGACCTGCTTCCGTTGCTGGAGAAGGTCGTCCAGTCCGGCAAGCCGCTGTTCGTCATCGCCGAGGACGTCGAGGGGGAGGCGCTGTCGACGCTGGTCGTCAACAAGATCCGTGGCACGTTCACCTCGACCGCGGTCAAGGCGCCTGCATTCGGTGACCGTCGCAAGGCGATGCTGCAGGACATCGCCACCCTCACCGGCGCGCAGGTCGTCGCGCCCGAGATCGGTCTCAAGCTCGACCAGGTCGGCCTCGAGGTGCTGGGCACCGCGCGCCGGGTGGTCATCACCAAGGACACCACGACCGTCATCGACGGCGGCGGCGACTCCAGTGAGGTCACCGGGCGGGTCAACCAGATCAAGGCCGAGATCGAGGCCAGCGACTCCGACTGGGACAAGGAGAAGCTGCAGGAGCGGCTGGCGAAGCTCGCCGGCGGCGTCTGCGTCATCCAGGTCGGAGCGGCAACCGAGGTGGAGCTCAAGGAGAAGAAGCACCGGATCGAGGACGCCGTCTCGGCCACCCGAGCCGCCATCGAGGAGGGCATCGTCGCCGGCGGTGGCTCCGCGCTCGTGCACGCGGCGTCGGTGCTCGAGGGTGGCCTGGGCATGACCGGTGACGAGGCCGTCGGGGTGCGCGTCGTGCGCAAGGCCGTCGACGAGCCGCTGCGGTGGATCGCCGAGAACGGCGGCGACGAGGGCTACGTCGTCGTGGCCAAGGTCCGCGAAGCCGGTGAAGGCAAGGGCTTCAACGCCGCCACCGGTGAATACGTGGACCTGGTCTCGCAGGGCGTGCTCGACCCGCTGAAGGTGACCCGGGCGGCGCTGACCAACGCCGCGTCGATCGCCAGCATGCTGCTCACCACGGAGACTCTGATCGTGGACAAACCGGCTGTCGAGGACGAGAACGCCGGGGCCGGTCACGGGCACAGCCACTGAGTCGCCCAGCCAAGCAGCACCCGTCGAGGGCGGTCCGGCACAGTCGCCGGGCCGCCCTCGCGGTGTGTGCGCCGCCTGATCGCCGGCGCCTTCCCGATTCCACTACGGTGACCGGGTGACGAGGCGAACGGCGGCGGAGCCACTCGGCTTCGAGGACGCGTTGTGGAAGGCCGCCGACAAGCTGCGTGGCTCGATGGACTCCTCGGAGTACAAGCACGTGGTGCTCGGTCTGGTGTTCTTGAAGTATGTCGAGGACGCCTTCGAGGAGCGCCGAGCGGTGCTGCGCGACGAGCTGTCGGCCGACGACATTGGCGGCGAGCCGGCCGAGGAGCTGCTCGAGTCGCGCGATGAGTACACCGCCGAGGGCGTGTTCTGGGTGCCGCCGGAGGCACGCTGGAAGTACCTCAAAGAGCGGGCCAAGCAGCCGGAGATCGGCAAGCTCATCGACAACGC
>JBBSGC010000084.1:0-8819 GCA_038254525.1 Propionibacteriales bacterium
CCGGCGGCGATCATGCCGACGATCAGACCCAGCAGCACCGAGACGCCCGCCAGCAGGCGCTTGCGGATGGGATCGACGACCTCCCGGTAGCGGGTCACCGGGTCCAGCCGACGGGCACGCGGGACGACCACGGGCTGGTTGCGATAGGCCGCCACGACGTTGCCGGCGACGACCAGCGCAAACAGACCGCCGAACAAGACGAACAGCACAGCCCGGGTCACCAGCACCGTGGTGAACACACCGGAGTAGCCGACGGACTGGAACCACAGCCGGTCGGTCCAGAGCCCGGTGAAGACGGCGCCGACGAACAACAGCGCCACCAGCGTCAACACTGTGGGCAGCACCACCCGGCGTCCGCTCGGCAGGCGACGGGCAGGTTCAGCGACCTGCTCGTCGTCGCCGTCGAAGTCGTCGGCCACGCTGTCCTCCGTCTCCCGCTCCGGCGGGTGCTCTGCTACGAACGCGCGGGGCGGCCGCGACGTGCCCGTCAGTCTGTCAGGGTGTGCCTGAGCAGACCGACCAGCGTCGGAACGAGGTCGACGCCGTCGAGCACGTCAGCCTGGTGCGACCGCAGCCGCACCGCACAATGCGCCCGCCCGTCCCGGGTGACCGCGACGGCAAGCCTGACGTCCTGCTTGCCGGGATGCGCCGCGGCGGCCGCCAAGGCTTGCGTGTCGTCGAGGGGCAGGTGATCGTCAGCGCCGGGCGGCAGCACCAGCCGCTCCACCACCGCGGCGCACCCGATGACCCCGGGCGGCCAGCCGATCGAAGCGAGCACCTCCTCCAGAGCCTGGTCAGCGGGCACGTCCTCCTGCTCGATCGGCGTGTAGGTGCCGGCCGACTGCGCCGCATCGATGCCGAGCGACGCAGCCAGCGCCGGCTCCGCGTCGATCAGGTCGGTCGTCGGCACCAGCGCATAGAGCCGGGGCGGCTGGTCCCAGCCGGAGGCGGCGACGTGCGCCTCGACTTCGAGCGCCACCGCCCGGATCGCCGGGTCGCCGGTCCCGGCGGCACCCGGGCTCGCGGTCACGGGCAGCTCGGCACGGCGGCCGAGGGGTCGCGGGCCAGCGTCTTCAACGACGAGACGGCGTCGTCGAGCGTGGAGATCTTGACCAGCCGGATCGCGTCGAAGTTGACGTCGGCGCCGACGGCCTCGCCACAGTTCGTGGCAGGCACCAGGAAGATCGCCGCGCCGTCGTCCTGCGCCGACACGATCTTCTGCTGGATGCCGCCGATCGCGCCGACCGCGCCGTCGTAGCCGATGGCGCCGGTACCGGCGACGACCTGCCCGCCGGTCAGGTCCCCCGCTGTGAGCTTGTCGTAGATCGCCAGCGCGAACATGGTCCCGGCGCTCGGTCCTCCGATGTTGCGGGCCAGGTGGAACGACACGGGGAACGGCAGCGAGTAGCCGTCGGCCAGGCTGATCCCCACCATCGCCGACCCCGGGGAGGTGGTGGAGCTCCCTGCGGTCACCGTGGCGGTCGTGCGCTTGCCGCCACGCAGCAAGTCGAAGGAGATGACCTCGCCAGGGGCCTTCGCCTGCACCGCGCGTACGGCCGCCGCCGAGCTGGTGACGGGTGCGCCGTCGATGCTGACCAGGTGGTCCCCCGGCTGCAGCTGCCCGTCGGCTGGGCTACCGGTGACGACCGCGGCGACCTGCGGGTAGCTCTTGACCCGATACCCCGCCTCGGTCAAGCCGGCCACCTTGGCGGTGCTCTGTGAACCGGTCATCTCCACCTGGGTCTGCTGCTCGGCCTGCTGCACGCTCTGGTCCGGCGGATAGACCACGTCGCGCGGCAGCAGCGCCGCCTTGGGGTTGAACCAGGCGCCGAACGCCTGCAGCAGGCTCACCCGCGAGGCGGGGTTGGTCACCGAGACCGTGGTCATGCGCAGCTCGCCGGTCGTGGGATACGTCTTGACCTGCGGACCGAAGGAGATCACCGGGGTGGAGGTGGTCCTCCCTGAGGCGCTGATGTCGTAGCCCAGCGTGTCCGCGGTCAGCCCGGGTTCCTCGGTGACATAGGGCACCGGGAGCCAGAAGGCCACGGTCAGCAGCAGCGCGAGGAGCACCCCGGCGACGCTCAGCGTCGTGTTCCGCGCCGTCATGGCCGAGAGCCTCTCACCGCTGGTCGTGGTCAGAACCGGTCGGGGCGTGGCCCGTCCGGGTACGGCCGGAGCCCGCGTCGCCGTGCCGGTTCCGTTGCGAGGGGCGGACGGCGACGCCACTGGGTCGCTCCGCGCCCTGCCGGACCACCTGGCGGGCCCGGTCGGGAACCGGCCGGGCCAGCGCCCTGCCGAACCGCTCGACCTTCGCCTCGTCGTCCTCGCGCCCGGAGCGCGGGCGACCGGCCCACAGCGCCCAGAGCATGGCCAGCGCCGTCACCGCCAACGGCGCCGCGAGCCACCAGAGGATCCGCACGGCTCCAGAGTAGGCACCCGCTGGTCATGCTCCGGGGATGCTCAGGGCGTGCCGACCCACTCCTCGCTGCCGTCGCGGAACAGCTGGTGCTTCCAGATCGGCACCGTGGCCTTGAGGTCGTCGATGAGGTCGCGGCAGGCGGCGAAGGCCGCGCCCCGGTGGACCGCAGCAGCGCCGACCACTACGGCGAGGTCACCGATCCTCAGGTCTCCCACGCGGTGCACCGCGGCGAGGCCGAGCACGTGGTGGCGTTCCGCCACTGCGTCGACGACCGTCCGCATGCGGCTCAGCGCGGTCGGGTGTGCCGAGTAGGTGAGCCCCGTGACCGCACGGTCGGCGTCGACGTCACGCACCGTACCGACGAAGACGACCACCCCTCCCGCGTGCGGATCGCCCAGCGCCGCGTACACCTCGTCGGCGCTCAGCGGGTCCGCCCGGATGTCGAGGAGGCGGACTGCGTCGGGCATGGCGGCAGCCTACGCGGGGCTGCTGGGGGGCCTCGGGACAGTGAATTGACCGGGTCGTCGTCGCCGGGCCGGCGGGTACGTTGGAGGCATGGCACTTCCCGGTGACGAGACCCCCGCCGACGGCGACGACGCCAACCATTCGGACAACCCGTTCGCCGGCACCCCGTTCGAGCACCTGCTCGGGGGTCTCGGCGGTGGTGCACTGCCCGACCTGAGCTCGCTGATGGGCCAGTTCCAGCAGATGTTCAGCTCGCAGGCCGGCAACGTCAACTGGGACCTCGCCACCTCGGTCGCGCGTGCCGAGGTCGCCAAGCACCCGGATCGCTCGCCCGGAGCGGCCGATCGCGCCGGGTTGGCCGACGCCGCCCGGCTGGCAGAGCACTGGCTCGACGAGGCTACGGTGCTTCCCGCCGGCGCCCGCGAGGTCGAGCCATGGAGCCGGGCCGAGTGGGTCGAGAGCACCCGGGCCAGCTGGCAGCAGCTCGTGGAGCCCATAGCGGCGAACGTGGTGCGGGCGATGAGCGATGCCATGCCCGCAGAGGTGCGGCAGATGGCCGGACCGTTGATCGGCATGCTCAGCCAGGTCGGTGGCGCGTTGTTCGGCCAGCAGGTCGGCCAGGCGGTCGGTGAGCTCGCCGGCGAGGTCGTGAGCGCCTCCGACGTCGGCCTGCCGTTGGCGACGACGTCGGCGCTCGTGGTGAGCAACGTCGAGACCTTCGGCGCGGGGCTTCCGCAGAGCGCCGAGGACGTGCGGCTCTACCTGACCCTTCGCGAGTGCGCGTATCAGCGGTTGTTCGTGCACGTGCCGTGGCTCAAGGCACACCTGTTCGGGGCGGTCGAGGAGTTCGGTCGCGGCACCCGTATCGACGTGGGCGCCATCGAGTCACAGCTGAGCGGGCTCGACCCCTCCGACCCCCAGAAGATCCAAGACGCCCTGAGCGGCGGCCTCTTCGAACCCGAGCAGACGCCCGAGCAGCGCGCGGCACTGGCCCGGCTGGAGACGCTCCTGGCGCTCGTCGAGGGCTGGGTCGACGATGTTGTCACCTCGGCGACGCGAGACCGGATGCCGAGCGCGGTGCCCCTGCGCGAGGCGGTCCGCCGTCGTCGGGCCGCGGGTGGACCGGCCGAGCAGACCTTCGCCTCCCTGGTGGGCCTCGAGCTGCGGCCCCGTCGCCTGCGGGACGCGGCGAACCTGTGGGCGGCGCTGCGGGACGCGCGCGGCACCGCCGGTCGCGACGCCGTGTGGGCGCATCCGGACCTGCTGCCGACGCAGGCCGACCTCGACGACCCGATGGGCTTCGCCCGGCCGGACACCAACGCGCTCGAGGAGGCGACCAGCGGCGAGTTCGACGCAGCCCTCGAGGCGTTGCTCGACGAGGACGCTGCCAGCGGCGACGCGGGGACCGACAAGGACGGCGACGGACCTCCCGGCTCCTCGTGAGCCTGCACGCCGACGCCGTGCGCGTGCTGGCCGGCTGGGCGCCGCCGGACTCCGTCCAGATCGACCTACGCGCGGCGTACCTGGACCACCTCGAACGCCATCCCGCGGGGCTAGCCCGCAGCTGCGTACCCGATCACCTGACGGCCAGCGCGCTCGTGGTCAGCGATGACCACCGACGGGTCCTGCTGACCCTGCACGCGCGCATCGGGCGCTGGCTGCAGACCGGCGGTCACTGCGAGGACGACGTCTCACTGGCGGCGGCCGCGCTGCGCGAAGCGGCTGAGGAAAGCGGCATCAGCGGGTTGGAGATCGTCCCGCAGCCCGTGCTGTTGTCGCGTCACGAGGTCGCGTGCGGGCCTGTGCGCCCGGCGTGCCACCTCGACGTGCAGTACGTCTGTGTGGCACCGCCGGGGGCACGTCTCACCTGCAGCACCGAGTCGGCTGACCTGGCGTGGTTCGACGTCGACGCGTTGCCGGCCGGCACCGACCGCTCGGTTCGGGAGCTGGTGCGCAGCGCGCTGGAGCGGCTGGCTCAGGCGTCGCCGTCGCCGTCCAGCTCGGCCGCTGCGGTCACCCCGTCGAGGTAGCCGCGGGCCCGCTCGGTGCGCGGGAAGCGCTCGACCCAGCGCCAGAAGTCGGGGCCGTGCCCCGGGACCAGCAGGTGCGTCAGCTCGTGGAGGAGCACGTAGTCGGTGACCCAGGTCGGCATGCCGCGCAGCCGGTCCGAGAGCCGGATCGAGCCGTCGGTGACTGTGCACGATCCCCAGCGGGATCGCATCGTGTCTACCCAGCGCACCGAGGACGGCACGGCCGCGCCGTCGAGGTAGCGACGCGACAGCTCCTCCGCCCGACGCACCAGCTCGGCATCACCGGGTTGTCGGCGCGCCTGTTGGCGATCCAGCCGGGCGAGCATCGCCTCCACCCACGCGCGCTCCTCGGCCCGGCTCAGCCGCGCGGGCACCAGTACGACGACCTTCCCGCCCTCGCGGTAGGCCGCCACGGTGCGCCGGCGCCGGCTGCTGCGGCGCACCTCGACCGGTGGCGGGTCCGGCAGCTCCACAGGTGCCAACCTAGGTCGCGACACCCGGGAATCCACGGCATCGTCCCCGTAGTGCAGGGGTGCCTTCCGTGATGTCCGATTCATACCCAGGCCGGTGAACCTGCGACTGGGCCATTGACCGCGGGGTCACGCGCTCCTACGGTGGCGGCCACGAGGCTCTCGGCGCGCCGGTACGTCCGCAAGGGGAAGGTGGACGACCCGGTGTGCCCGGGGCCTCGCGGCGCCAGCGGCTACCGGACCGCCTCCGGCCGTGCTCGGGTGCCGCCGACGAGGGTCGTGTCGACCGGACCACCCACGCGGGCGTAGGGATAGGGTGTGCGCCGGGCCCGCTCCTAGCGGGCCACGGCGGTGCTGTCCCCAAAGCGTCACCCGCCGCGACAAGCCACGGCGCGCCGCAGCGGCGGACGTCACGAGATCAGCGAGGAGTACGTCAATGGCGGAGACGTGGAGCGGTGAGTTCTACTGCGTCAAGTGCAAGGAGAAGCGCGAAGCCTCCGGTGAGGTGCACGTCAACGACAAGGGCACCCGGATGGCCAAGGCGACCTGCCCCGTCTGCAGCACCAACCTCAACCGCATCCTCGGCAAGGCCTGAGAGCCGGCACATGACGGCGGGGTCCCGACAACGGTCGGGGCCCCGCTGTGCCGCATTCGGGCCGGCGCAGCCAGTGCCGGCCGCGCCGGCCCACCTCGAGCGCGGACCTCTCTTGCCACCGAGGACAATGAGGGCATGAGCAGCGACTCGCCTCCGCTGGGACGGGGGGACGCCACCGCCCTGCCACGCAAGGCCGCCGCCCGCACGGCTCGACTGGCCAGCCTGCCGATCGGCTTCGCCGGGCGGACCACGGTCGGGCTGGGCCGTCGGCTCACCGGCGCTCCGGCCGACGCGGTGAAGAACGAGGTGCAGCAGCGGACCGCCGAGCAGGTGTTCCGGGTGCTCGGTGACCTCAAGGGCGGTGCCATGAAGTTCGGGCAGGCGCTCAGCGTCTTCGAGTCGGCACTGCCCGAGGAGCTGGCCGCTCCCTACCGCGCGACCCTCACCAGGCTGCAGGACGCGGCGCCGCCGATGGACACCGGGACCATGCACCGCGTGGTCGCCGCCGAGCTCGGCCCGCGCTGGCGGGAGCAGCTGGTCGAGCTCGATCCCAACCCGGCTGCGGCAGCGTCGATCGGCCAGGTCCACAAGGGCCGTTGGCATGACGGGCGCGAGGTCGCGGTCAAGGTGCAGTACCCGGGTGCGGAGGACGCGCTGCGCTCGGACCTCAAGCAGATCGCCCGGCTCGCCCGGGTGCTCAGTCCGATGCTGCCAGGGGTGGCGGTCAGGCCGCTCGTCGAGGAGCTGCGCGAGCGCATCGTCGAGGAGCTCGACTACGACCTCGAGGCGGAAGCTCAGGCGACCTTCGCCGCCGCCTACGCCGACGACCCCGACTTCGAGGTGCCGCAGGTGGTCGCCTCGACACGGGCACTGCTGGTCACGACCTGGATGGACAGCACCGGATCACTGGCCCGGCTGATCGCCGAGGGCAGCCAGGCCGACCGCGACCACTTCGGTGAGCGATACGTACGGTTCTTGTTCAGCGGTCCCAGACGCACCGGCCTGCTGCACGCGGACCCGCACCCCGGCAACTTCCGGACGCTCGCCGACCGACGTCTCGGCGTGGTCGACTACGGCGCCGTCGCGCGGCTGTCGGAGCGGTCGCTGCCGGCGCCAATCGGCCGGCTGCTGCGGCGCGCGGTCGATGACGACTACGACGCGGTGCTGCGCGGGCTGCACGACGAGGGGTTCATCCGAGACGGCGTCGACCTGCCCATGGAGGTGCTGCGCAACTATCTCGCACCGTTCGTGGAGCCAGCGAAGGTCGAGCGGTTCACGTTCAGCCGGGAGTGGATGCGCACCCAGGCGGCGCGGATCAACGACCCACGCCAGGAGACCTTGACCACGGCCCTCAAGATCAACCTTCCGCCGTCGTACCTGCTGATCCATCGGGTGTGGATCGGCGGGATCGGCGTCTTGTGCCAGCTCGGCGCGGAGGCATCCTTCCGTTCGATCTGCGAGGAGGCGCTGCCCGGCTTCGCCGACTGAGCGAAGGTGGCCCAGCTGGACGGCGGCCGAGGGAGGACACCGGTGATGAGCGCAGGATCAGGGCGCCCGCAGCGCGCCTACCTGCATGTCGGCGCACCGAAGACCGGCACGACGTTCGTGCAGTCGGTGCTGTGGCAGCAGCGCGCCCGGCTCATGGACCTGGGCGTTCTCTACCCCGCCTCTCGTTACGACGACCACTTCTTCGCCGCTGTAGATCTCCAGCACCTCGACTTCCACGGTGAGTTTCGTGCGCACGCCAGCGGGCGGTGGGAGGAGACGGCCGCGCGGGTGCGGTGCTGGCCCGGCACCAGCGTGATCTCGCATGACGTGCTCGCCAGCGCGACCCCCGAGCAGGCGGCGACCGCGATCGCCAGCCTTGCTCCGGCCGAGGTGCACGTCGTGCTCTCCGCACGTGACCTGGCGCGCCAGCTGACCTCCCACTGGCAAGAGGACGTCAAGCACGGCGACGTGGAGTCCTTCGACGACTGGTTCCGAGCGGTCTGGAGCCATGACGAGCGGCGGTGGTCCTGGCGCTGGTTCTGGCGGACCGAGGATCTTCCCGACGTGCTGGCCCGCTGGGGGGGGACGCTTCCTCCCGAGCGGGTGCATCTCGTGACGGTGCCGCCCTCCGGTGCCTCCCGGGCGATCTTGTGGCGGCGGTTCGCCTCAGTCATCGCCGATGAGCTGTGCGATCTGGAGCTTGGCTCGGCGCCAGCGGCGAACCGGGGCATGAACCTCGAGCAGATAGCGCTCCTCCGGCGGCTCAACGCCAGTCTGGGCGGGCGGTTGACGCAGACCGAGTACGAGCACCTGGTGAAAGGAGTGCTCGCTCACGAGACGTTTCCGCGAGTTCCGCGCGACGGGCGGCCGGTGCTGCCGACGGACTTGTTGCCGAAGGTCCGGGCACGGTCCGAGCAGTGGAATGAGTCGATCCGGGAGGCGGGCTACCACGTGGCTGGTGACCTGGCGGACCTGCTTCCCGACGTCGCCGGTCACCGCCAGGCCATCCCCCGTCCCGACGAGGTGACCGAGACAGCTCTGCTGGACGTGGCCACCTCGGTCATCCCCGAGCTGCTGCTGCGCCTGAGGGACGAGCGGGTCGAGCGCCGGGCGGCGCTGCGCCTGGTGCAGGAGCTGCAAGCAGACAACTCCGAGCTGGCGGCCCGGTTGCAACGCGTGCACAAGGTGCTCGAGGAGCGTGCCGCGCTGCCCCCCGGGGAGCGGATCCGCCGCACGGTCGTCGAGATCGCCGACACCCGAAGCGGGGTCGACACGGCCTTGCGGCTGTACCGCAGAACCCGACGCCTGCTGGCCGGGCTGAGCAAGCCGCGGCCGTGAGCTCCCTCGCCCAC
>JBBSGC010000085.1:0-8435 GCA_038254525.1 Propionibacteriales bacterium
GAACCGAGGTCGTGGCCGCGGCACCGACCCCTCGAGCGCCCGCACCGAGCGCAGCACCGCATCGAAGCCATAGGAGCCGAGTGCCACGATCACCCGCAACGACGGCAGCACGAGGCGCAGCTCGGCGAGCAGCCACGGCGCGCAGGTGTCCCGCTCCTCGAGGGTCGGCCGGTTGTCCGGCGGGGCGCACCGCACCGCGGCCACCATCCGGGTGCGCAGCAGCTCCTGGCCGTCGCCGGCGTGCACGCTGGTCGGGCGAGCCGCCAGGCCGACCCGGTGCAGGGCGGCGAACAGCCAGTCCCCCGACCGGTCACCGGTGAAGATCCGCCCCGTGCGGTTGCCGCCGTGCGCGGCCGGCGCCAGGCCGACGATGAGCACGGCCGGTCGCGGGTCGCCCCACGCGGCGATCGGGCGCCCCCAGTACGGCTGGTCCGCGTACGCCCGGCGCTTGACCACCGCCACGTCCTCCCGCCAGGTGACCAACCGTGGACACGCCGCACAGACCGAGGACCGGGACTCCAGCTCCGCCAGCGGATCCTCCACGTCACCACAGGCGGCCAGCCGCTCCACATCGGCGGCATCCTGGGCCACGAGCGCACCGGGTCGCGCCGGGTCGTCCGGCCAGCCGGTCCCCGGGGGCACCGGGCTCTCGAACGGCCGGCCGGTCAGCGGATGCGGCAGCGCCACCCGGTCGCCGGACGGCAGGGCCGGTGGTGGGACGTCGGCGCCCGTCACGGCGCGACCATCGACCACGCGATGCCGTCGAGGATGTCGTGCTCGCTGACCACAACCCGGTCGTCGGCCAGCGTCGACGCCAACCGGCGCAGCACCCGCTCGAGCACCAGCGCGCCGCCGCCGATCACATCGGCGCGTCCCGGATGCATGAACGGCAGCTCGCGGCGCTGCGCCACCCGCATGTGGAGCAGCGACTCGCAGGTGCTGACCACCTGCTCCAGTGGCAGCTGGGCCCGGTGGATCGCCGTCGAGTCATAGTGGTCGAGCCGCAAGGCGGCGGCCGCAACGGTGGTGGCGGTCCCCCCGACACCGATCACCGTCCGTGCGCCGGCCAGCCGGACCGTCCCGGCGCCGTCGAGTGCGGCGTCCACATCGGCCCGCGCCCGCGCCACCTGCCGGGCGGTCGGCGGGTCGTCGAGCAGGTGGCGCTCGGTGAGCCGCACCGAACCGACGTCGAGGGAGACCAGGGCGAGCACCTCGGGACCGCCGATGCCGGTCGACACGAGCTCGGTGGACCCGCCACCGATGTCGACCACCAGCATGGGAGCAGCCAGCGGGCCGCCGCTCGGACCGGTCAGCCCGACAAGCGAGCGAGTTGCGCCGTGCGCAGTCAGCCGGGCCTCCTCGGCCCCGTCGATGACCTCCGGTCGCACGCCGAGCCGCTCGTGGACACCCGCGACGAAGTCGCCGGCGTTACGGGCGTCCCGGGCGGCCGACGTGGCGCAGAAGCGCAGCGGCGGAGCCCCGAGGTCGGCGATCGCCGCTGCGTACTCCGCGCACGCGACGTAGGTGCGTTCCAGGGCTGCATCGGCGATCCGACCGGTCGAGTCGACGCCCTCGCCGAGCCGGACGATGCGCAGCCGCCGGTCGAGGTCGCGTTGAGTGCCGCTGGCCGGGTCGAGGTCGGCCACCAGCAGGCGGATCGAGTTGGTGCCGCAGTCGATGGCGGCGACCCGCTCTCTGCCAGCGCCGACCGCCGGGTCAGACCCGCCCGGCAACGCACGACCCGCCTTCCCACCAGGACCCGGCCGCCTCGAGCGTCTCGTCGCCGAGCGGGTTCACGCCGTGGCCGGCGGCCAGCGCGTGCGCGGCCAGCGCGTGCAGGCACTTGACCCGGGACGGCATCCCGCCCGCGGACACGCCGTCGAGCTCGGGCACGTCACCCAGCCCGGCCCGATCGGCCAGATAAGCCAGGTGCGCCCGCGTCTGGGTGTCCGCGAGGGTCTGATCGACCGCCAGCCGCTCGGTCATCTCCCGCATGGCGCCGGCAGCCTCGAGACCCCCGACGAGCCCGGCCAACCGCGGGCACGTGAGGTAGTACGTGGTGGGAAACGGCGTGCCGTCGGGCAGCCGCGGCTCGGTCGTCACGACGTCGGGCCACCCACAGGGGCAGCGGTGCGCCACGCCCACCACCCCACGTGGCGGGCGGCCGAGCTGCGCCTCGACGGCAGCCAGGTCGGCCTGCGTCACCGGATCGGTCATCGGGCCGCCGAGCCTCACCGGCCGACCAGCGAAGGCGCCCCGCCCCGGGCGCCAGGTGACTTGGCGCCCGGTGGCTTGGTGCCGTGCGACTTGGTGCCGTGCGACTTGGCGCCCGGTGACTTGGTGCCGTGCGACTTGGCGCCTCCGATGACGCCGCGCGGACCGGCCGGCTTGATCACCGTGTGCGCTTCCGGCGGCGCGGGCTTGCCGGCCGAGCCGGGAGGTGGTTGCCCGGCAGCGGTGATGGATCCCCAGAGCGCGACGTACCAGTCCGCGGGCGCGGCCGGCGCCGCAGCGGGTGGGGCCGCCGACAACGTGTTGTCGCCGAGCGGGGAGCCGTCGGCGCCGAGCACCGTGTAGCCGACCTCACCCGGCAGCACCCAGCCGAGCCGGCTGCGCGCCTGCTGCGCGATGTAGGCGTCGTCGTGCCAGCGTTGCTTGCTCAGCGCCAGGTCGCCGATCCGGGCCGTCGTGAGCGCGATGTCGGCCCGGGCGGCGGAGATCTCCTGCCGTTGCTCGAGCCAAGCCCGCAGGCTCGAGGCGTAGGAGATGACCAGGACCAACACGACCAGGGCCAGCACAGCCGCCCGTCCGGTCGGTCGCGCCCGCGCCGGCGACTCGCTCGCCTCCGCGGCCGGGATCGACTTCCGGCGGGCCGTGGCACCGACCGGCCGGCCGACCGTCGGCCGGGTGGCCGGGCGGGCAGTTGCGCCGCGTGCGGAGGCCGAGCGTGCGGAGGCCGAGCGTGCGGAGGCCGAGCGTGCGGAGGCCCCTCGAGCACCTCGTGGGCTCGGGACCGAACCGCGGGGTGGGGGACGACGCGTCGACGGCACGCAGAGACCTCCCGCTCAGCCGCGCGCGCGCAGCCGGGGGAACGCCGTCGCGCCGGCGTAGCGGGCGGCGTCGTCGAGCAGCTCCTCGATCCGCAGCAGCTGGTTGTATTTGGCAACCCGCTCCGAGCGGGCCGGTGCGCCGGTCTTGAGCTGGCCGCAGTTGGTCGCCACGGCGAGGTCGGCGAGCGTGGTGTCCTCGGTCTCCCCCGACCGGTGGCTGAACATCGTCCGGAACCCGGCGCGGTGCGCGAGGTCCACCGCGTCCAGCGTCTCGGTCAGCGTGCCGATCTGGTTGACCTTGACCAGCAGGGCGTTGGCGCTCGACTCGGCGATCCCGCGCTGCAGCCGCTCGACGTTGGTGACGAAGATGTCGTCGCCGACCACCTGCACGCGGTCGCCGAGCTCTGCGGTGATCGCCGACCAGCCCGCCCAGTCCTGCTCGCCGAGCGGGTCCTCGATCGAGACGATCGGGTACGCGTCGACCAGCTCCGCGTAGTAGGCGATCAGCTCCTCAGCCGTACGCGGGTTGCCCTCAAAGGTGTAGGACCCGGACTCACCGTGCTGGAACTCGGTGGCGGCCGCGTCGAAGGCGAGCGCGATGTCGCGGCCGAGGGTGAGCCCGGTCGCGTCGACGGCGGCCGCGATCAGGTCCAGCGCCTCGCGGTTCGAAGGCAGGTCGGGGGCGAAGCCGCCCTCGTCACCGAGTCCGGTGGCCAGCCCGCGTTGTCTCAGCACCGACTTCAGTGCGTGGTAGACCTCGACGCCGTAGCGCAACGCCTCGCTGAAGCTCGGTGCGCCGATCGGGGCGACCATGAACTCCTGAATGTCCACGCTGGTGTCGGCGTGCGCGCCGCCGTTGAGGATGTTCATCATCGGCACTGGGAGCAGGTGCGCGTTGGTGCCCCCGACGTAGCGGAACAGCGGCAGCCCGGCCGACTCGGCGGCGGCCCTGGCCACCGCCAGCGAGACCCCGAGGACCGCGTTCGCGCCGAGCCGAGCCTTGGTCGGCGTGCCGTCCAGGTCGCACAGCGCCGCATCGAGGAGCCGCTGCTCCTCGGCGTCGTAGCCGACCAGCTCGGGGCCGATCTGGTCCAGCACGACGGTGACGGCCTTGAGCACGCCCTTGCCGCCGTAGCGCTCACCGCCGTCGCGCAGCTCGGCTGCCTCGAAAGCGCCGGTCGAGGCACCCGACGGCACCGCGGCGCGCCCCACGACGCCGTCGTCCAGGGCCACCTCGACCTCCAGGGTCGGGTTGCCGCGCGAGTCGAGGATCTCCCGGGCGACGACCGCTTCGATGGTTGCCACTGTCCAGCTGCTCCTTGAGGCCGCACCGCGCAGACGCCGCACGCTCGTCGGTGGTCGTGGCGAGGCGTGCTCCGGCACCCCGCCCCTGGTCGGTCAACCCTAACCGCGCCCGGCGGTCGAACGACGGCACGGCTCGCCCCGCGCTCGGGTCCTCAGAACGGCCCGCGGCAACCACCGATGCCCGCGATCCGTGACTTCCGCGTGGTTGACGCTCAGCCGCCTTCGTGGCCGTCCAGCTCTAGCTCGCGTACGGCAGCTTCGTAGCCGGTGACGGCGGCGCGCAGCGCCGACTCGGGGTCGACGCCTTGTCGACGGGCCGCCCGGACCGCATCGAGCAGTGTCGAGCCCACGCGGGCCAGCGGTGAGTCGTCGCCCTGCCACTGCGCGTCGAGACCGGCCGCGGCCGCGCGGGCGAGCACCTTGTCGGCCCTGGCCAGAGCGGGCAGCGCGGCGGGGATGCCGTCGAGCAACGACCCGCGCTGCTTCTCGGCGGCCTTGATCGACTCCCAGTTCGCCTCGACAGTCGCTGCGTCGGCGGCTTCGACCGTGCCGAAGACGTGCGGGTGCCGGCGCACCAGCTTGTCGACGATGCCGGCGGCCACGTCGTCGATGTCCCAGGGTGCGTCCGGGTCCTCAGCGGCGAGGCGGGCGTGGAAGACGACCTGCAGCAGCAGGTCGCCGAGCTCCTCGCGCAGGTGCACCGCGTCGGCGCGGTCGATGGCCTCGAGCGTCTCGTAGGCCTCCTCCAGCAGGTAGCGGGCGAGGCTCTCGTGGGTCTGCTCGCGGTCCCACGGACACTGCGTGCGCAGGCGGTCCATGACCTCGACCAGGTCGAGCAGCCGACTGCCCGGGAGGTCGTGGGAGGCGTGGACCACCTCCAGCGTCGTGCCCGCCAGACCGCCGCCGACCAGCTGCGCCGCAAAGGCCTGGGCCCAGCCGGGGTCGTCGACCGGGGCGAGCCAGACCACGCTGGCATCACCAGCGGCCGGCAGCTGGGCGGCCAACCGCTCCGGGCGGTCGTCGGCGAGGACCTGGACGTCGATCCCCACCGCGGACAGCTCGGCCACCAGCGGATGTGAGCTCGACCCGCACACCACCACCTCGGCACCGCTGAGCAGCTGCCACGCCCGCGCGCTCAGCAGGCCGGGCACTACCCGCGGACTGGTGACCAGCAGGCACAAGGAGGTCACGACCTGCCGTTCGTCTTGGGGGCCGGCCGGATCAGGCGCCGCAGGTCTGCTCGGCCGGCAGGGCGGCGACCGCCTTGCTGAGTGCCGGGTCCGCGGTCGGAATCACCGCGCCGTCGGACACCGCCACCGAAAGCGAACCGGAGCGGTCGACCGAGCCCAGGTCCGACGACAGGCCGATCCGCGGATCGATCGAGATGTCCACGCTTTTGGCGAAGTTCGCGACGTAGGAGCGGCCGATGCGCTGGGCATCGGTCGGGTTGGTGCCCTTCGGCATCGTCTGCCCGATCTCGGTGAGCAGCAACGACGTCTCCTTGCTCTTGGTGACCAAGGCGAGGAAGTCCGCAGCATCGGTGCTGCTGAGGTCGTTGGTTACCACCTCGTACTGCTTGGGGTCGACCGCGTAGTCCGCGGGCGCCGGCAGACTGACGCCGACCTGCTGGGCGGCCAGCTCAGTCAGCCTGTTCTGCACCAGCGCTCCGACGACGTAGGCACGCGCCCCCTGCGCGGCGGTGACGGTGTTGGCCTGCCCGTTGGCCACGGCGATCAGCGGCAGCGCCTTGCAGAAGGCGTGGGTGTACGCATCGGCCTGCCCCATCGAGATGCGGTAGCCGGCGACGTCCGCGGCGGCACCGGGATGGATGTCGCCGCACGCGCCGAGCAGCGCCACCCCGACGCAGGCGGCCAGCGCCTGGGACCGCCGGCGTCGGCTGCTACTGCGGGACCCAAGCCTCACGGTCGCCCTCCCGGTCGCCGAACATACGGCCCGGGAATCGTACCCACCCCTCGACGTGACCTCGCACTTCGGGTGGAAGCGCCACGATGTCCGGTCGCTGGAGGGAATTGCGTTTGGCGGCTCGTCCCTGAATAAGCAGATGGAACTGCCAACCCGACAACGGCAGCCACGGACTTGCAAGGCAAGCCGATCCCTTGCGATCTACCGTCTGGCATTCCGCCGGCGGCCCGTCAAAAGGTTCGCTAGCCGGTTGACCTCGCCGGCGCGGTTGGATAGGTGGCTGGTCCGCCAAGCGGACCGCAGTGGCGATCACCTGTCAGCGCGGATCTGCGAGCTGTCGACTGGCCCTGAAGGGGCCTACCGGCGCTACTGCGGTGACTACGAGGTCCACCACGCTGCTTGTAGTCACGTATGCACGGAGCGTGTACCGCGGCCATGACCCATTGCGCTCGCATGATCGCCCGCGTACCGTGCCCATGCGAGCTCCCTCCCGCGCTCGTCCCTTAGCCGTCGCGGCCAAAGAGCGGTCGACAACCAGCCCCTGGTAGGCGTAGAAGATGATCCGTCGAGTGAAGTTGTTTGCCGCGGTCGCGGCCGTGGGGCTCATCGTCCTAAGCCTGGCCGGTAGCCCCACCGAAGCAACGACAATAGTCAAGTTCGGAGCTCGAGCGGGCAGGACCGTTTCTGCTTATCAGGCGTACGAGACGCGCGTCCATCACCAAGTGGCCGATGCCCGGCTATATTATCGGTGGAACCAGCCGTTTCCGGATGCGACAGCGGCATGGGCGCGAGACAACGGACGACAGGTGTTTCTGAGCGTTTTCCCAAGGAGAACGGACGGAACGCCGGTTCTGTGGAAAGACATTGCGGCGTCGCAGCCCGGATCTGCCATCTACGCCCAAATGTTGACGTGGGCTACCGAGATAAAGGATTTCAACGCCCCCGTCCTCTTCAGCTTCAATCACGAACCAGAGGCGAAGGCTTCTTCTGGCCTAGGCACCCCGGCAGAGTACCAGTCAGCCTGGCAGAAGTTTATCACGGTGCTCCGGGCCCAGGGCGTTGTCAATGCGGAGTATGTCTTTATCGGAACGTCATACGGGTACGGCCGGGGGCGGACTCAACTCTATTACCCGGGCGATTCCTACGTCGATGCCATCGGTGCCGACGCCTACAACTGGTACACATGTCGTCCTGGCATAGCGAACCCCTGGTTCTCGATGAAGAACCTCGTTGACCGCATGATGTCGTTCGCCAATAATCACCCGACGAAGTCCCTGATGCTGCCCGAGTTCGGGACCACGGAGGATCCGGGCGACTCCAACCGGAAGGCTCAGTGGTACCTTGACGCTGAGGAGTTGTTTAAGACGCCTCCGTATGATCGGTTCGTGCTGATTAACGAGTACGACACACAGGATGCATGTGCTTTTCGACCCGACAGCTCCGCCACATCCCTAACCGCATTTGCGACCTGGTTGAACGATCCATATTATGCCGGGTGAGGACGTCTGTGCACATCTCGGTCGGAGGGCAACTCGACCTGGAGGTCAACCTATGCGTTCCTGGGGACTTCTATCAGTGACGGGCGCCGGACGGACAGGCTATCCCAGGCATTAGCAGGCTGGTTTTCCTAAGTTCGTCCTCCCGAGCTGCCGGCCGCGGCCAGCACTGGCCGGTCGACCACCGACTCGATCACCTCTCGGCACCAGGTCAGAAGTGCCTCGTCCTTGACCGGTGCACCACCGACAGGCGCCGTCCGCGGTCGCGGCACCAGAATCGTACGCACGCTGGGCTTGAGAATGCTCCCCGGGTAGAGCCGCTGAAGCCGCAGCGAGCCCGACTCGGGCAGCTCGACGGGAGCGAAGCGCACCGACTGCCCCGCGACGGTGATGTCGGTGAGTCCGGCGCTGCGGGCCCGCACTCGCAGCCGGGCGACCTCGAACAGGCTGAGCACCGGGGCGGGCGGGTCGCCGTAGCGGTCGTTGATCTCCGCGCGTACCTCCGCGATGTCCTCGTCGGTGTGCACCGCGGCCAGCCGCTTGTACATCTCCAGGCGCAGCCGCTCGCTCGGCACGTAGTCGTGGGGGAGGTGCGCGTCGACCGGCAGCTCCAGGCGGACCTCGCGCTGCTCGGGCTCGCCGTCGCCGCGGAACTCGGCGA
>JBBSGC010000086.1:0-8428 GCA_038254525.1 Propionibacteriales bacterium
GACGCGGTCGATGCCGTCCGGTGGCCGCGGTGAGCGCCCACGGGGCGAGGCTGTTCACCGGCATCAAGGAGCTGGTGACCAATGATCCGAGCACCGGCGGGGGCGGCCGGCTCGGCATCGTGCCGGATGCGGCCGTCGTCGTCGACGAGGGCGCGGTCGCCTGGGTCGGTCAGGCCGACGACGCGCCGGCCGTTGACCACCGGGTCGAGGTGGGGGACCGGGCGGTGATCCCCGGCTTCGTCGACTCCCACACCCACCTGGTCTTCGCCGGCGACCGGTCGGCGGAGTTCGTGGCCAGGATGGCCGGCGACCGCTACGACGGCGGCGGCATTGCGTCGACTGTGGCGGCCACCCGCGCGGCGAGCGACGAGGAGCTGCGCACGCTGCTCGCAGCGCGGGTGCGGGAGCTGCGCGCCCACGGCACCAGCACGGTGGAGATCAAAAGCGGCTACGGTCTCGACGTCGACCAGGAGGTGCGGCTGCTGCGGCTGGCCGCCGAGGTGACCGACGAGACGACCTACCTCGGCGGGCACGTGGTGCCGGCCGGGGTGCCCCGCGACGACTACGTCCGGCTGGTCAGCGGCGACATGCTCACGGCTTGCCGGCCGTACGCCCGGTGGGGTGACGTGTTCTGCGAGCCGGCCAGCCCGCACGCCTTCGACGGCGACGAGAGCCATGAGCTGCTCACCGCGTTCGCCGCCGCCGGGTTGGGTCTGCGGGTGCACGGCAACCAGCTCGGCCCCGGACCGGGAGTGCGGCTCGCCGTCGAGCTCGGCGCCGCGAGCGTCGACCACTGCACGCACCTCGACGAGGCCGACGTCGACGCGCTGGCCGGGTCGGCGACCGTGGCCACCTTGCTCCCCGGGGTCGAGTTCAGCACCCGCTCGCCCTATCCGTGCGCCCGCCGGCTGCTCGATGCTGGCGTCACCGTCGCGCTGGCCAGTGACTGCAACCCCGGCACCTGCTACTCGCTGTCGATGCCGTTCGTGATCGCGCTCGCGGTGCGCGAGATGGAGATGACCCCTGCCCAGGCGCTGTGGAGCGCGACGGCCGGAGCGGCCGCGTCGCTGCGCCGCGACGACATCGGGTGCATCCGGGTCGGTGCCCGCGCTGCCCTGACGGTGCTGGATGCACCGTCGTTCGTCCACCTCGCGTATCGCCCTGGAGTGGCACTCGCGCGTACGCTGGCGCCATGAGTGCGACCGCACGCGGCCCCTTCGACACGTTGCCGTCGGCGGTGGACTTCAGCGAGCTGGTCGCGACCCAGGACACCGGTCCGGTGCCCGACCCGCAGGGCGGCCGGGACAGCGAGCGGGACTTCATGCTCCGCTACGGCGCCGCGCTGTGAGCGTCTCGGCCGAGTAGCCGACCGAGCCACGTGGCCAGCTCCTCCGACCTGCGTCCCCCCACGGCGGCAGCCCACCGGTTGGACCGCGCCGACCCGGCGTGGCGGCCGCTGGCCGCGCTCGCGGCGGCGGTGACAGCGCTGCTGGTCGCGGTCAGCGGAGGCTACGGCTACCACCGCGACGAGCTGTACTTCCTGGCCTGCGGACGCCACCTGGCGTGGGGTTACCCCGACCAGCCGCCGCTGGTGCCGTTGCTGGCGCGGGTCATGTCGACGGTCTGGCCGGACTCGCTCGTGGC
Organism: Propionibacteriales bacterium; assembly: GCA_038254525.1. GTDB lineage: Bacteria > Actinomycetota > Actinomycetes > Propionibacteriales > Nocardioidaceae > JBBSGC01. The sequence continues at coordinate 1,645 of JBBSGC010000086.1, forward strand.
GCTGCGGCTGCCCTCGGCGCTGGCCACCGGCGCGGTCCTGGTGCTGACCGGACTGCTGGCCCGTGAGCTGGGCGCCGACGCCGCGGGCCAGCTGCTGGCTGCCGGGTGCCTTGCGGTATCGGCTCTGCTGCTCGCCGTCGGCCACCTGCTCAGTACCGCCACCATCGACCTGCTGGTGTGGACGGCGCTGAGCTGGCTGGTGGTGAGGATCCTGCGAGGCGGCGACGAGCGGGGCTGGCTGCTGGTGGGCCTCGTCTGCGGGGTGGGGCTGCTGGCCAACAACCTGGTGCTCTTCCTCGCCTTCGGTCTGTTCATCGGCGTGCTGATCGCTGGACCGCGCCGGGTGCTGGCCAGTCGCTGGCTGTGGGCCGGTGCGGTGTTGGCGATCGCGGTGTGGGCACCGAACCTCGTCTGGCAGGCCACGCACGGCTGGCCGCAGCTCGAGCTGGGCCGCGCCATAGCCGCCGGCAGCTCGGGCACCTCGCAGCCACGGCTGCTGTTCCTACCTTTCCAGCTGGTGCTGATCAGTCCGGTCCTGGTCCCGGTCTGGGGTGCGGGGCTGGTCCGACTGCTGCGCGACCCCGCGCTCGTCCGCGTGCGGTGCCTGGGCTGGGCCTACCCGGTGCTCGCCCTGGTGTTCCTGCTCACCGGCGGGAAGCCCTACTATCTGGGCGGCCTCTACCCCGCGTTGCTGGCGGCCGGCGCGGTGCCCATGATGAGCTGGCTACGCCGGGGCGGCTCGAGACTGCGTCGTGTCCTGCTGCCCGCGTTAATGCTCAGCGCGGCCGTCTCCGTGGTGTTGATGCTGCCGGTGGTGCCGGTGGCCGACCTGCACGCGACCCCGATCGTGGACATCAACTACGACGCGGGCGAGACCGTCGGCTGGCCACTCTTCGCGCGCACGGTCGCTGCCGCGTACGAGTCGCTGCCGGCTGCGCAGCGGGTTGACGCCATCGTGCTGGCCGGTAACTACGGCGAGGCCGGCGCCATCGACCACTACGGTCCGGGCCTCGGACTACCGCCGGTCTACAGCGGGCACAACGGTTACGGGCTGTGGGGACCGCCGCCGGACACCGGTGGAGCGACGATCGCGGTGGGCATCCCGCGCAAGCGGCTGGACCGGTTGTTCGGGACGGTGCAGCTCGCTGGCAGCATCGACAACGGGGTAGGGCTCGACAACGAGGAGCAGGGCACCCCGGTCTGGATCTGCCGTGACCAGCTGAGCTCGTGGGCGCGGAGCTGGCCGCAGCTGCTGCGCATCGGCTGAGCCAGGGAGCTCACTGGCCGGTCGTGCTGCACAGCCGCTTTCCGACGTCGCCGGTGCGGTCCTGGGCGATCAGCGAGAACAGCTTGGGAGCCCGGGTGGGGTCCCACTGCAGCGAGGTGCTGGTCGTGGTGTTGGGGACCGTGCAGCTCAGCCCGCCACCGCCGGTGACGTGGGCGAGGTTCCAGCCGAGCTTCGCCAGCGCGATGGGCCCGACGTCGTCGCCGATGGTCAGCGAGTCGGCTGCCGCACTGACCAGCCGGAGATAGCGCCACGGGTTGAGCACGGTCCACGGGGACACCGCCTGGTGGCCGATCGCACCGATCACCGCCCGCTGGTTCTGCACCCGGGCGAGGTCCTGCAGCGCGAAGGTGTGCCGAGTGCGCGCGAAGCCGAGCGCCGTCGCGCCGTCCACCTGCTGGCACCCCTTGGCGATGTCGAGACCCGCCTTCGGGTCCTTGATGGCCGTCTTCGGACAGATCGTGATGCCGCCAAGACCGTCGACTATGTTGACGAACCCGCCGAAGCCGATCTCGACGTAGTCGTCGACCCGGATGCCGGTGTTCTGCTCGACCGTCTGGACCAGCAGCTTGGGACCACCGTCGGAGTAGGCCGAGGAGTTGAAGGCGGCGTTGATCTTGCCGGTTCCGTGGCCCGGGATGTCGACCGGTGAGTCGCGTGGGATCGACATCAGCAGCGGTTGCCCGTCGCCGATGTGCAGCAGCATGATCGTGTCGGTCCGGCTGCCGCCCGCCGAGCCGCCGGTCGACAGCGCGCTTCGCTGCTGGGCGTCGAGACCGGTGCGGCTGTCGGAGCCCACAATCAGGTACGTCGTCCCGGGCTGGTCTCCTGGCCGCTGGCCGTCAGGCGAGGCGTCGACCTTGTTGATCTTGCTCCAGCCCCAGACCGGCACGGCGACCAGGAACACCAGCCACAGGAGCAGCAGGAGCAGGAGGCCACGCAGCCACCAGTTGCGGCGCTTGCGCGGCGGCCCTGCGGCGCTGGCGCCACTGACCGGGCCGCCGCGTCCGGGCAGGCCGCGGTTGGGTGGCGGCAGCACCATCGGCGGCAGCCGGCCCGGAGGCCCGGGAGGGGGAGACCCCCACTGGTGCTGCGGGATCAGCTGCGTGTGCGTCTCGTCGGGTCCCCCTCCGGCCGCCATCGGCTGCTCGGCCGGCGAATCCTCGGGCTCGCCGGGCTGCCCGTACAGCCAGCCGTAGCCGTCACCGCTCCCGTGCTCCGCGCCAGGCCCCGGTGGTCGTCGATCCGACATGCGACCAGGGTAGGCGGTGGCCCTGGTGCAGGTGCCCGCTGCGCTCAGCCAGCGAGCTCCTGCATGACGGAGAAGGGTGCTCCCCACGGGTCCTCGACGACCGCGAAGCGCCCGAAGGGCGTGTCCTGCGCCGCCATGGTGACCTTCCCGCCGCCGTTCTGCACCGCGCTCACCGCGGCGTCGGCCGAGGCCACCGAGAAGCACGACGTCCAGCCCTTCGGCGAACCTGACTGATGACCGCCCAGCCCGCCGAGCGGGCCACCGTCGGTCGCGAAGGTGGCGTAGCCGCCCATGCCCTCGACCTCGTCGAAGCGGAACCCGAAGACGGAGGAGTAGAACTCCCGGGCCGCCCCCGGGTCGTCGACGGCCGCTTCGTTCCACACCAGCGCACCGGGCTCGTTGTAGATCTGCACACCGGTGTGCTCAGCGGCCTGCCACAGGCCGAAGTGCTGGCCCTCGGGGTCCTGGGCGATCGCCATCCGCCCCATCGGGCCGACGTCCATAGGCGGTCCCACGACGGCTCCACCGGCCTCGGTGATGCGGGTGGTAACCGCGTCGACGTCGTCGGCGGCGAAGTAGGTCGTCCAGCGCGGGGGGGTCGAGCTGTCCTGCTGGGGCATCATGCCGGCTGCCTGTCGACCCTGCGCCAGGCAGGTCAGGTAGCCGCCGTACTGCGGATCGCCGTCGGTGTAGCTCCAGCCGAGTGCGTCTGCGTAGAAGGCCTGGGCGGCGGCGACGTCGGGGGCGGCGTAGTCGACCCAGCATGGTGTGCCGTTCGGCCAGGCGGTGTCACGTGTGGACATGGGTTCCTCCTCGGGGTCAGCTCGACTCTGCCACCGGGTCCCGACAGTTGGCCAGCCTCGTTGATGAACAGCTCACCGACACCCGGCGGCCGGTGCGGTCGAACGCTGCGCAGGATGGCGCGCCTTCCTCCGGCGTTGCGTAACGCCTGTGGCAGGTGGGACGTGGAGATACTGGGCGGTCCGTGCTCCGTCGGAGAGGCAGCCCATGTCCTCAGCCACACCCAGCCTCCGCGGCGCGTGGTCCGCGACGGCCGGCCTGCGCAGTGACCGGGTGGCTTTCCGCCGGTCCCTGGCGCTGATGTTGATGACGCTGCTGCTGCCGGGGTCCGCCCAGCTGGTGGCCGGGCACAAGCGGGTGGGGCGGATCGCCGTACGGGTGTCCCTGAGCCTGCTGGCGCTCCTGCTCACCGTGGTCCTCCTGGCCTTCGTGCACCGCACCTGGCTGCTGGCCCTGCTCACCAGCCCGCGGCTGCTGCTGGGCGAGCGCGTGCTGCTGATCCTGCTGTCCCTGGCGTGGATCGGGCTGTTCACCGACGCCTGGCGGCTCGGCAACCCGATGCGGCTGCGCCGCCCGTACCGACTGGCCATGCTCGGCGTCAACGGAACCCTCTGCCTGGTGACCGGCGGGGCGCTGCTGTTCTCCGCGCACCTGGTGGCCGTGCAGCGGGACTTCATCCTCACCGTCTTCGGCTCGAGCACGGTGACCGCACCGCACGACGGCCGCTACAACGTGCTGCTGCTGGGCGGAGACTCCGGTCAGCAGCGGTGGGGCCTGCGACCCGACTCGATCAACCTGGCCAGCATCGACGAGTCGACCGGTCGCACCGTGCTGTTCTCGATCCCGCGCAACCTCGAGAACGTGCCGTTCCCGCAGGGCAGTGTGATGGCCCAGCAGTTCCCGCACGGGTTCAACTGCTCCGGTTGCTACATCAACGGCGTCTACACCTGGGCGCGGGACCACCCCGACCTGTTCCCGGGAGTCCAGGACCCCGGCATCGTGGCCACCGAGCAGGCTGTCGAAGGGGTGACCGGCCTGCAGGTGAACTACTACGCGCTGGTCAACCTGGCCGGCTTCACCGACCTGGTCGACGCGGTCGGCGGAGTGACGATCGACGTGCCGAAGTCGATCCCGATCGGTGGCATCGGTGGCGCCATCACCGGTCACATCCCACCCGGGGTGCAGAAGCTCGACGGCTACCAGGCGCTGTGGTTCGCCCGCAGCCGCGTCGCCGACGACGACTACTCCCGGATGGCCCGGCAGAAGTGCGTGATGAACGCGATGCTCCAGCAGCTGAGCCCGCAGACCGTGGTCCTCAAGGTCCAGGCCATCGCCGATGCCAGCAAGCGTCTCCTGCGTACCGACATCCCGGCCAGCGATCTCGACACGTTCATCGAGCTGGCGCTGAAGGCCAGGAGCCAGCCGGTGTCAACGGTCTCCTTCGTGCCGCCCACGATCACCACCTATGCCCCGGACTTCGCCAAGATCCGGTCGATGGTGACCGATGCGATCGCCAGGTCCCAGGGCGGTGCGGGCACGACGTCGGGGCACGGGCACGCCAAGCCCAAGGGAGCCAAGGCGGCCAACCAGACCAACAACCTCGCCGCCACCTGCTGACCCGAGCCCCGGTAGGGTGCCTGCGCCACGGAGCCAGTCGAGAGGACGGCGATGAGCGAGCAGCCGCGGGTGGTCGCGGTCGTCGTCACGTGGAACCGGAGCGAGCTGCTGGTCAAGGCGCTGGCCGCGCTGCGCCGACAGCACACCTTGCCCGCCGCCGTCGTCGTCGTCGACAACGCCTCCACCGACAGCACCGCGGACCTGCTGGCCGGGCTCGCCGCGACCGACCCCACCCTCGACGTGCTTCGGCTCGGCACCAACCTCGGTGGTGCCGGTGGGTTCGCCGCCGGGATCCAGCGGGCCCTCCTCGCGCACGCCCCGCAGTGGCTCTGGCTCATGGACGACGACACCCTGCCCGAGCCGGACGCGCTGGCCCGGCTGCTCGACACGCTGACCCGTAGCCGGGGCCGGCGCCCGGTCCTGCTGGCCAGTGCGGTCAAGTGGACCGACGGGCGCGACCATCCCCTGAACACGCCGCGCCACAAGCCGTGGGTTGGCCGGGACGAGGCGCGCTGGGCCGCCGAGGCGGGGGCGGTGCCGGTGCGCTCGGCCTCCTTCGTGTCCGTCGCCGTCGACGCCGCGCTCGTACGAGAGCGCGGGCTGCCGGTCGCCGACTACTTCTTGTGGAACGACGACTTCGAGTTCACCACCCGCCTGCTGCGTGGGCAGACCGGGCTGCTCTGCCCCGCCAGCCGGGTCGTGCACCACACACGTACGTTCGGCTCCACCGACGCCGACCCGGGGGACCGGTTCTTCTTCGAGGTCCGCAACAAGGTGTGGCTGTTCACCCGCAGCACCTGCTTGAACCCGGCCGAGCGGCTGCTCTACCTCGGCTCGACCCTGCGGCGCTGGGCGCGAACGGTGGCGGCAAGCAGCCACCGGCGCACGCTGCTCGCGGCCGGCGTGCGCGGGCTGGCCGCCGGGCTGCGCCGCGGACCGCGGCCGACGGCGCTGGTGCTAGCCGCAGCCGGGGTGGGAGATGACTGAGTTCTCCCTCCTGCTTGCCGTCTACGGCGGGGACCGGCCCGACTTCCTGCGGCAGGCGTTCACCAGCGCCGTGACCGACCAGACCAGACCCCCCGACGACGTCGTCGTGGTTCAGGACGGCCCGGTGCCCGAGACGCTTGCCCGCACCATCACAGACCTGCTCGCCGGCGCCCCCATGCCGGCCCGCCTGGTTGCCCTCGGTCGAAACGTCGGCCTCGGGCCGGCGCTCGACCGGGGTCTCGAGGCCTGTGCCCACGACGTGGTGGCCCGGATGGACGCCGACGACGTCTGCGTACCGCACCGCTTCGAGGTCCAGCTGCCGCTCATCGAGGCCGGTGCGGACATTGTGGGGTCGGCGCTCATGGAGTTCGTCGACGACATCGGCACCGTCGTGCTGACCCGGGTCCCCCCGCTGGACCCGACCTGGATCCGCTCGGCAGTCCGCTTCCGCGACCCGTTCAACCATCCGACCGTGGTCTACCGCCGCCGGTGGGTGCAGGCGGTCGGCGGCTACCAGGACCTGCCGCTGATGGAGGACTACCTGCTGTTCGCCCGGATGCTCGCGCAGGGCGCGGTGCCGGGCAACGTGGCCGAGCCTCTCGTCTACTATCGGGTCGGCGCCGGTGCCTACGCCCGCCGCGGCGGTCTGGAGCTGCTGCGCAGCGAGCTGGCCCTGCAGCGCCGCTTCCACGAGCTCGGCATCACCACCCGGACCCAGTACGCGCGTAACGTCGTGCTGCGCGGCGGCTACCGGCTGGTCCCCGAGGCGGTGCGCCGCTTCGCGTACCGCCGGCTGATCGCCCGGCGCGGCATCGCTGACGCCCCGCGCGCGCCGGAGCCAC
>JBBSGC010000087.1:0-8346 GCA_038254525.1 Propionibacteriales bacterium
AACAACGGCGGCACCGAGGCCGTGAACGGGATCATCGAGCTCCACCGTCGCATCGCCCGCGGCTTCCGCAACCCGGCCAACTACCGGCTACGGATGATCCTGGCTGCCGGCAAGCTCACCCACCCGAATCTCCGATGAGCCGGCAAACTCCTAGGTCTGAGCGTCCCTGTGGGGTCGGCCTTCAGGTAGCGGTGGCTTCGCGCTGCGTTGCGTCGCCGCTCTCGCCTGCTGCGCCGGGATCTTCCTGGCTCATCGCGGGCTCACGCGGTGCGTCGGGACGCTTGGTCGAGCACCTGACGGACCCAGTCGGCGCGGGAGGTGCCTGCCTGTTCGGCGGCCCGCCGCACGGCCTCGTCAAGGTCGGCCGGTAGCCGGACCCGCAGCAGCGGCGACTCGCCAGACCGCGACAGCGAGGGGCGGCCGCGCCCGCGGGTGTAGTCGCGGGCGGCATGGACGGCGGCCTCGACGTAGGCGTCATCGACGACCCGGCCAGCGCTGTCGTGCAGCACCTCATCGGCGGGGATGTCGGCGCCCAGGGTGTAGCGGGTTTGCTTCGTCATGGCTGGCTGCCTTTCCTCAGCGCGGTGGGCATCACGTGGATCACCACGCTCGCGTCGGGCAGATCGAGAGCCACGATCTCCAGCTCGAGGCCGCGGTCATCGAGCCCGACCCAGTACAGCTGCGGGTCTCGGCCTGACGTAGCCGGGGTGGGTGTCGGCTCGCTCGTCGTGATCACGTGCATGGCGTGGGCCTTGCCGATCCGGTGCCGCCGCGCTGAGCGGTACCACCGAACCACCCGGTCCATCTCATTATCGTGCCACAGAACCGCCAAGGTCTTCGGACGCACAAGCACGCGAGACCGGATATCCAGGTATCGGCGTGTCAGGGCGTATCGCGTACCGCCTGTCGGTCGTTCCCGTCGTCCAGGGAGAGGCAACCAGTCATGGGTCGAGCGCCCGGATCGCCCCCGCCAGGTGCGGCGAGCCGTCGCGCAGCGAACGAACGGCGAAGTGGCGCTCGTAGCCGACCACGGCGCTCCCGAAGCCGACGCAGGCCGGCAGCAGGATCGGCTTGCGGAACGCCACCTCGACCGTGAACGCGTCGGGCAGGCGCGGGCTCAGCGCCGCGAGGCACCGTGCCTTGGTCCACATGCCGTGCGCAATCGGGCGGGAGAAGCCGAAGAGCTTGGCGGTCGCGGCGTACAGGTGGATGGGGTTGCGGTCCCCGGAGACCGCGGCGTAGCGGCGCCCGGTGTCTCCGCGCAGCCGCCACCGAGCCGGACCGACCGGCGCCTCGACGCCGTGCAGCGGGAGCGAGTCCGGCACCGAGTCGTCGCGGGCGTCCCGGTGCAGCAGCGTGCTGGTCTCCGCCCAGACGACCTCACCGGCGGAGGTGGCGGTCGTCACCAGGTCGATGAGCCGACCCCGGGGGTGCGGGCGCAGGTCGGCAGCACGCACCCGCAGGTCGAGCGTCTCGCCGATGCCGAGCGGTCGATGCACGTTGATCGTGTTCGCCACGTGCACGACGCCGAGCGGGGCGAACGGGAACGCCGGGTCGGTCATGAGCGCCAGGTGCAACGGGAACGCGACCAGGTGCGGGTACGTCACCGGCACCGTGTTGGTGAGCGGGAAGCCGCATACGCGTGCGTAGGTGGCGAGGCGGTCGCGGTCGACGTGCACGCCGGCGCGCACCAGCGTCGTGTCCGGCACCCGTTGCGAGGCGTGCCGGATGCCGGGGAGGCCGCCGATCACGGGCAGCGCGGGCAGCAGGGCCCGCGCGTACCCGGCCACGCTCGGCGACGCCCCGGAGCACGTCCGCCGCGTAGGTGGGGACGCCCGCACGTCAGGCGCCCAGCAGGCTCTGTCCGCAGACCCGGACGACGTTGCCGCTGACTGCACTGGAGCTGGGGTTGGCGAACCAGGCGATGGTCTCGGCGACGTCGACCGGAAGGCCGCCCTGCCCCATCGAGTTCATCCGGCGGCCGACTTCGCGGATCACCATCGGCATCCTCGCGGTCATCGGGGTCTCGATGAAGCCCGGCGCGACGGCGTTGACCGTGATCCGCCGGGGTGCCAACCGACCGCTCAGCGCGTCCACGAGGCCGATCACACCGGCCTTCGACGTGGCGTAGTTGGCCTGCCCGGCGTTTCCGGCGATGCCTGCGATCGACGAGACGCCGATGATCCGGCCGTCGGCGTCGAGCAGGTGCTGCTCGAGCAGCGACTCGGTGATCCGCAGCGGCGCGCCGAGGTTGACATCGACCGTCGCGGTCCAGCCGTCAGCTTGCATGTTGGCCAGCTTCTTGTCCCGGGTGATGCCCGCGTTGTGCACGACCACGTCGACGCCGCCGTGCCCGTGCCTGAGCCGATCGGCGATCCGTGTGGGGGCGTCGGAGGTGGTGATGTCGACCGCGACCGCATCGCCGGTCAGCTCGCTCATCAGCGTCTCGAGATCGCCGGCAGCCGACGGGACGTCGACGCCGACGACCGTCGCGCCGTCGCGGCTCAGGACGCGGGCGATGGCCTCCCCGATGCCCCGGGACGCGCCGGTCACCAGCGCCACCTTGCCGGTCAGCGGCTGCTCGAGGTCGACCGCTGCGGGGCCGGCAGGTGCACCGAACGCGCCTACCCGCACCACCTGGCCGGAGACATAGGCCGACTTCGGGCCGAGGAGGAACGCGAGGGTCGACGAGATCGCCTGTTCGGCGCCGACGCCCACGTAGACCAGCTGGACGGTGCCGCCGTGGCCGATCTCCTTGGCCAGCGACCGGGTGAAGCCCTCGAGCGCCCGTTGCGCGACCGCGGCGGGTGTCGAGCCGCAGGCATCGGGTGGCGTTCCGAGCACCACAACCCGGGCGTTCGGCTCGAGCGAGCGCAGGCGGGGGGTGCAGAACTCCTGCAGGGCCACCAGACCGGCCGGGCCGGTGACTCCGCTGGCGTCGAACACCAGGGCGCGGAGTCGTTGCGCTGCTTCGGTTTCCTGCGACACCGGCACCGCGAGGGTGCGAAGCTGCGCGGCCACCGGCCCGGCCAGCCGGCCGCCGTCAGCCGAGCCGAGCAGGACAGTGCCGTCCACCACCGGCGCACCCGGGGTCCAGCGCTGCAGCCGAGGCGGGTTCGGCAGCCCGAGCTGCTTGACCACGCGGTTGCCGACCGGCGTCTGTGCCAGGAACCGGTAGGGGTCCCGCATCGGTGTGTGTCCCATCTCGCGCATACCGGTGGTATCCCGACCGTCCGCCGACAGTAACTTGTGGGTTCGAGCAGCGTCCACGCGAGCGGGCGTGGCATCAACGACGTCCGTACGGAGGGAGCCGGCGTGGCTGTCCAGGCTCTCCCCCGGCGGGTCGCGGTGGTCGGGGGCAACCGGACCCCGTTCGCGCGCTCCAACACCGGCTACGCGCGTGCGTCGAACTCGGACCTGTTGCTAGCGGCCCTCGATGGACTGGTCGACCGGTTCGGGCTGGAGGGGGAGCAGGTGGGCGAGGTAGTCGCCGGTGCGGTGCTCAAGCACACCCGGGACTTCAACCTGACCCGGGAGGCGGTCCTCGGGTCGCGACTGGCGCCCGCGACGCCCGCCTACGACCTCCAACAGGCCTGCGACTCCGGCTTGCAGGCGATCATCACAGTGGCCAACAAGATCGCTCTGGGCCAGCTCGAGGTCGGCATCGCCGGCGGCGCCGACACCACGTCCGACGCACCGATCAGCGTCAGCGAGGGCTTGCGCGAGGTGCTGCTCGAGGTGAACCGGGCCAGGTCATGGCGCGGTCGGCTGGCCGCGCTCAGCAGGCTCCGCCCGCAGCACCTGGCTCCTTCGATCCCACAGAACGCTGAGCCGCGCACCGGCTTGTCGATGGGTGAGTCCGCGGCTCTGACTGCGTTGGAGTGGGACGTCGCCCGGTCTGATCAGGACGAGCTCGCTGCCACGTCGCATCGGCGGTCGGCCGCCGCGTACGACCGCGGATTCTTCGCCGACCTCGTGACACCGTTTCTGGGGCTGGAGCGCGACAACAACCTACGGCCGGACGCCTCGGCGGAGGCACTCAGCAGACTCGAGCCGGTCTTTGGCGCGGGCGAGACGGCGACGATGACTGCGGGCAACTCCACCCCGCTGACAGACGGTGCCGCGGTGGTGCTGCTCTGCTCGGAGGACTACGCGGCGGTCCGGGGCTGGGAGCCGCTGGCCTTCCTCACCCACTACGAGACGGCCGCGGTCGACTACGTGAACGGCGGCGAGGGGCTGCTGATGGCGCCGGCCTACGCGATGCCCACCATGCTTGATCGCTCCGGGCTGGGACTCCAGGACTTCGACTTCTACGAGATCCACGAGGCGTTCGCCGCGCAGGTGCTCGCCACCCTCAAAGCTTGGGAGGACCCGGCGTTCTGCGAGCAGCGGCTCGGCCGGGACGCGCCACTCGGGTCGGTCGATCGGGCCAAGCTCAACGTCGTGGGCTCGTCGCTGGCCGTTGGGCACCCCTTCGCCGCCACCGGAGGACGGATCGTCGCGACGCTGGCCAAGCTGTTGGCCGAGCGCGGTGCGGGACGGGGCGTGATCTCGATCTGCGCGGCGGGTGGGCAGGGTGTCACCGCCATCCTGGAGCGGTGAACGTGCCTGCCCTGGACAGCTCGCCGATCGAGTCGGTGTGGCGGCCCGGCCGTCCGGTGCCGGTCGGCACCATCCTCGGACCCCTCCGGCGCGGTTCGGGAGACCCGACGTACGCCGGGTTCGACGGAGCCGTTTGGCGAGCGCTGCAGACTCCGTGCGGCGCGGCGACGCTGGCGTTGGCAGCACGTCCGGCTGCCGGAGAGGTGCATGCCCAAGCGTGGGGTTCCGGGGCGGAGTGGGCACTGGCGCAGGTGCCGGACCTGCTCGGCGGCCGTGACGACCCGACCGGCTTCACCCCGACGCATGCATTTCTGGCCCGGACGGCTCGGCTACACCCGCACTGGCGGATTCCGCGTACCGGGCTGGTGTTCGAGGCGCTGGTCGCGGCGACTCTCGAACAGAAGGTGACCGGCCGGGAGGCGTGGACGGGCTGGCGACGGCTGGTCCGTCGCTACGGGTCGGCCGCTCCGGGGCCGGCGGGCGCCCGTGGGATGCACGTGCTTCCTCCGCCGCAGGTCGCGGGCGCGGTCCCGAGCTGGGAGTGGCTGGCGATGCAGGTCGACCCGACGCGCTCGGCGACCATCGTGCGAGCCGCCGCGCGCGTCACCGCGCTGCAGCGGACGCTCGAGCTGGGGGAGGCCGCCGCCGACCGGGCGCTGCGCTCGCTGCCGGGCGTCGGTGCCTGGACGTCGGCCGAGGTCCGGCAACGCGCCCACGGACACAGTGACGCGGTGAGCCTCGGCGACTACCACTTGCCGGCGAGCATCGGGATCGCCCTGACCGGGGCGCCGGTCGACGACGGCGAGCTCGCCGATCTCCTCGAGCGCTATCGGCCCCACCGATACCGGGTGCAGCGACTCGTCGAGCTGTCCGGCGTGCACAAGCCACGGCACGGTCCGCGGATGGCTCCTCGGCGGCATCTGCCGGGTTCACGCCTGCCTGCGTGATGCGACGCCGCTTAGCGACCTGGACATGGCAGACTGCCCAGAGGCCTACTGACTCTTGAGTCAATAGACTGCTACCAATCGAGGAGCGTTCGGATGACTCAGCCCCATGGCGGTGAACGTTGCTGCGAGTCGGTGCCGACCGCACTGCCTGGGCTGGTTGCCTGATGCGGCACTGCTCAGCTCAGCTCAGCGATGGTCGCCCCCGTCTCGGCGGCGACGGCCTCGCGCAGCCAGGTCCGGAGCTGGGTGCGCGTGACGCTGCCGTAGACCAGCGCCGCGACCGACAGGCCGTCGAGAAGCGCTCCGATCCGGGCCACCGAAGCATCCGGGTCGGGGCAGCGCAGGTCACCGGCGGCGACGCCCTCCGTGATGGTCTCCCGCAGCGCGGCACGCCATCGGTCGTCCAGAGTGCGCAGCTTCTTGCGGATCGCCGCATGTCGCAACGCGCTGGACCAGGCGTCGATCCACAGGGTCCACCCCGCGGCGGGACCGGTGGGACCGTAGCTGGCGAGCACCCGCTTGAGCCGGTCGACGGGGGAGCGGCCCCGGGCGAGCGCCCGGTCGAGCCGTGCCAGATCGACACCGACGGCGTGCTCAAGTGCTGCGGCCAGCAGGTTGTCCTTCGTCGCGAAATGGTAGAAGACCAGGCCGGTGCTGATGCCCATGGCAGCGGCGACATCCTGCACCCTGGTCTGGTCCATGCCGCGCTCACGCATCGAGGTCACCGCCGCCGAGAGGATCTCCTCACGGCGAACCTCCACCTTCCGGCGCCCCATGGCGCCCGACCCTACTCGCGGAGAACCCGATGACCGCAGCGCACACAGCGGGGGCGGCGCACGGGGTGACCAGTCCGGTCCTGCCGCCGCAGTGGCTCGACCCGACCGGTCAGGACCCCGACGGGCTGGCCCGTGCGCTGCAGCCCTTCGGACGTTCACGCATGCTGCCGGCCGCGGCGTACACCTCACCGGAGGTGCTCGCCTGGGAGCGCCGGCAGCTGTTCGCCGCCGGCTGGACCTGCCTCGGCCGGGAGGCCGACCTGCGCGAGGCCGCGTCCGGCCAACAGGCCACGCAGCGGGCGGTCGTCGTGGGGGACGTGGCGGCGCTGCTGGTGTGGAGCGGCGGACGGCTGCGGGCCTTCGCCAACACCTGCTCCCACCGGGGACATGAGCTCCTGGGTGCCGGCGACACCAGCAGCCGCCGCTCTGTCGTATGCCCTTATCACGCGTGGTCCTACGACCTGGACGGTGCGTTGCGCGCTGCGCCGGGGTTTCACGGCGTCGACGGGTTCCACCCCGACGAGCACGCGCTCGTGGAGCTCGCTGTGGAGTGCTGGCACGGCTGGGTGTTCTGCTCGGCGGCCTCACCCGCAGGTCACCAGCGGACGGCGTTCGCCGAGCACGTCGGCGCTCTGGAGTCGGTGATCGGGCCGTACGCGCCGGAGCGGCTGGTGCTGGCTGACCGGCACACCTACGAGGTGGCGGCCAACTGGAAGGTCGTGTGCGAGAACTACCACGAGTGCTACCACTGCCCGATGATCCATCCCGAGCTGTGTGCGGTGTCGCCGCCGGCGTCGGGTGAGAACTACGACCTGCCGGGCAGCTGGGTCGGCGGCCGGATGGAGCTGCGCGAGGGCATGGCGACGATGTCGATGACGGGGGAGTCGCGGAGCCGTCCCCTGCCCGGTGCCGAGCCCGGGATCGTCGAGTACGTGCAGCTGTTGCCCAACCTGCTGATCTCGGCGCACCCGGACTACGTCATGACGCATCGCCTGGTGCCGCAGGCGCCGGACCGCACATGGGTCGAGTGCTCGTGGTACCTCGCGGACCCCGGTGACGGCTCAACGCCGGACTCCGGCTACGCGGTGGAGTTCTGGGACCTGACCAACCGGCAGGACTGGGCGGCCTGCGAGTCGGTGCAGCGGGGCCTCGCCTCGCCGCACTTTAGTCCCGGTCCCTTCGCTCCTCGCGAGGACGCCGTGCACCGGTTCGTCCAGCGGATCGGCGCCGCCTACCTCGGCGCCCCGCTCTGACCGCCCCCCGGTTCTCGACGTCGATCCGCGACTTCTGTCGCCTTTCCTGCGTTGACAACTCACGGATCGGCGGTCAAGAAGTGATCGTGTCCCATGAGGTGGTGCAGTTCTGGGCTTTCAGCGTCGCGTCGTTCTCGACGTGAAGGGCCAACGTGCGACGGTCAGTGAGACCCGGCAGGAAGGCACTCACAGATTGAACACCCGATTGCCGGATCACTCTGCTGAGCTGACTGCGGGGATCGGCGTCGGCCATGGGAGCGGTCGCCGGAGCGGACCGCCCAGCGCAGTGGGTGCGAGTCGAGGACGCTGACGACCACGGCGGGGGATCTGGAACTGCGGATCGGGAAGCTGCGCTCAGGACGGCGTACTCTCCCTCGCTCTTGGAGCCGTGCCGCCGGGTCGACCGGACATTGTTCGCGGTGCTCATGGACGTTCCACTCTGCACGGGGCGTGTCCACCCGCGAAGGTCTACGACTTGGTCAAGGCGCTCGGCCCCGACCCCGGCATCTTCAAGTTCGAGGTGAGCCGAATTTGCGGCGACCTCAACGTTGAAGGTGTCCGCCTTCGGCGACGCTGGCCGAGACCAGCTACCGGTATGTGTTTCTCGACGCCACCTGCTGCAAGGCAAGGGTAAGCATTCAGGTCGCGGGTGCTGATTCTGGTTGCCAGGGGTTGCCGGTGATGGCGTCATGGAGTGCGGTGAGAACGTCGTCTCCGTGCTTGCGGACGGTGGAGATGTAGCCGCGGATCCTCAGCCAGGCTTGCGCT
>JBBSGC010000088.1:0-8298 GCA_038254525.1 Propionibacteriales bacterium
ATGCTCGACGTCGCCCAGCTGCTCGCCCACCAGCCGCTGCCTCGCGGTCCACGAGTTGCTGTCCTCGGCAACTCCGCTGCCTGGGCCCTGCTTGCCGCCGACGCGGCGAGCACCGCCGGGCTGCGCGTGGGCGAGCCGGTTGTGCTGGGGGGAGCGGCGACTGCGGACGACTTCGCGGTGGCGCTCGACGACGCCGTCGCCAGCTCCGAGTTTGATGCGGTCGTCGTGGTCTACCTGCCACCGCTGGGCGGCACCGCCGAGCCGGTGGCCGCCGTGCTGGCCGCCACCGGCGCCCAGTCCGAGAAGCCGATCGTGTCGACGTTCCTCGGCGACGAGGGCGTGCCGCCGCTGCTGAGGGCGCCCGGCGCGGATCAGGCGGCCGGCCGCGGCTCGGTCCCCTCGTACGTTGCTCCGGAGGCAGCCGCGCGTGCCTTGGCTCGGGTCGTCGACTACGCCTCGTGGCTCAGCCGGCCGGTCGGCGAGCTCAGGGTCCTCGAGGATGTCGACGTCGACGGTGCCCGCCTTTTGGTCAGCGCGGTGCTGGGTGCTGCTCCGGAGGGCGCCGAGCTGACCTACGACCAGCTTCGCGAGCTGCTCGGCGCCTACGGGGTCGACCTGTGGCGACAGATCCTGGTCGACAACGTCGAGGCGGCGGTCGCAGCTGGCGCCGAGCTGGGGTGGGACGTCGTGCTCAAGGCGACGGCACCGCACCTACGCGGCCGTCCCGACCTCGCGCACGTGTGGCGCAGCATCGACGACGCCGCGCAGATGACCGATGCATGGCAGTCCCTTCAGGCGCTGATCGACCAGCCCGCTGCGGCTGGCTTCGTCGTGCAGAGCATGTCGAAGCCCGGCGTGCCGCTGTCGCTGGAGTCGGTCGAGGACCCGCTATTCGGCCCGATCGTCAGCTTTGGCGTGCAGGGCGTGCCGAGTGCGCTGCTCGGCGACCGCTCGTACCGCATTCCCCCGATCACCGATGTCGACGCTGCCGCCATGGTGCGCGAGATCAAGTCGGCGCCGTTGCTGCTCGGCTACCGGGGCGGTGAGATCGTCGACGTCACGGTTGTCGAGGATCTGCTCCTTCGGCTGGCCGCGCTCAAGAACGACCTGCCGGAGGTGTGCCGCCTCAACCTCGACCTGGTGCTCGCCGGCGCCGGCGGTGCGTCGGTGCTCGATGCGACTGGGGCAGTGGCCTTGACCCCCGATGCGCGCAGCGACACGTTCGTCCGCCGGATGAGTCGGCCGGTGGGGCTCGGCGACCCGCTCAGCGGCTGACCAGGAAGTGGCGACTGGTCGGGGCCGGCGGAAAACCGGTGCTGGTCTGTCCGACTCTTCGATCAGACTGGTGCATCGTGGCTTCCCCCGTCCGCACGTTGATGTCCTTGCCGCCGCTGGCCCGCCGGATGTTCCTCGGTCTGCTCCTCTCCTCACTCGGCAGCGGGCTCACCCTGCCCTTTCTCTTCGTCTACCTGACGCAGGTGCGGGGGTTCGCCACCTCAACGGTCGGCCTGGTCATGGCCAGCACGGGCGTCGTCGCCTTCGCCACCGTCCCGTTCTTCGGCTCGGTGATCGACCGGATGGGCCCCCGGCCGGTGCTGCTAGCCAGCCTGGTGCTCGAGGCCGTCGGAGTGACGTTGGTGGCAGAGGTACGCACGGTGCCGCAGGCCTTCATGCTCGCGGCGGCGATCGCGGCCGGCGGCTCCGGCATCTGGCCGGCGGGTGCGGCGCTGCTCACCCGGCTGGTGCCGGAGGGGCTGCGGCAGACCGCATATGGCGTGCAGTTCATGCTGCTCAACGCAGGGCTCGGCATCGGTGGCCTGGTGGCCGCCCTGATCGTCGACCTGCACGACGCGTCCAGCTTCGAGCGCCTCTACCGCATCGACGGGGTGACCTACCTCGGCTATGTCGTGGTCGTCGCGCTGATGCCGCGCGGCACCGGCACCTACGTACCCGAACCGCAGACGGACGACCGGCCCGGCGGCGGATGGGCGGAGGTGCTGCACGACAAGACGCTGGTCGCCGTCACCGCCATCTCGGCGCTCGCCGTGACCTGCGGCTACGCCCAGATGGAGACCGGCTACGCCGCCTACGTCGTCACCGTGGCCGGGGTCGACCCCAAGGTGCTCGGCGTGGCGTACGGCGCCAACACAGCAGTGATCGTGCTCGGACAGCTTGTCGCGCTGCGCTTCCTCGAGGCACGCAGCCGCACGCGGATGCTCGCGATCGCGGCCGCCGGGTGGTCGAGCGCGTGGGTGGTCGTCGCGCTGTGCGGTGTGGTGCCGGGGATCTGGGCGGCCGCCGCAGCCGTCGCCGGGCTCGGGCTGTTCGGCGCTGCCGAGACGCTCTGGTCGCCGGTGGCGCCGGCGTTGGTCAACGCGCTGGCACCCGAGCGGCTGCGCGGCCGCTACAACGCGCTGTCGGGCATGACGTGGACCGTGTCCAGCGTGGTCGGTCCCTCCGTGGCCGGCCTGCTCATCGGCAACGGGCTGGCGGCACTCTGGGTGCTGGTGACGGTGGGCGGCACGGCTTGCGCGGCGCTCGGGTTCCTCGCCCTCGGCCGCCGGATCGGTCATCGGCAGGACGGAGTCGCACCACAGGTGTCAGTGGTGGGCGGCGTGCAAGACTGAGGTCCATGCCGCAGTCCGGACACCGAGGCGCCGATCCCCCCGTGCACGCCGCCACCCGGCGACCGGCCGACCACACCAGCGCGATGATCGGCGTCATCGAGGCCACCGGCTACCACCCGACCGTCGTCGCCGACGGGGTGACCTCGGCGCTCGGTGGCGAGCCGGTCACCGCCTACGTCGTGCATCACGAGCCCACCTTCGACCACGACGAGGTCCGCAGGCACATGACGGTCGCCGCTCTCACGCCGAGCCGGCTCGTCGTTGCCCACACCGACGAGCACGCCGCCGACGACCTGCTCCCCTCCCCGTACACCTCGACGACCAGCGAGGCGATCTCGTTGTCGGGCGTACGTTCGGTCATCGTCAGCCGCATGGTGGCCAACCCGGAGAAGTACCCAGGCGCGTCGCTGCCGGCCACCGCCGTCAGTGAGGTGGTGCTCACCGTCGGATGGGGGGCGGTCGGGCGGATCGACCTCGAGCCGGCGACCTGCGCGGACCCCGACTGCGAGGGTGACCACGGCTACACCGGCGCGGTGAGCGCCGACGACTTCTCGCTGCGGATGAGCGCCGCCGCCGACGGTGCCGACGCCGTCTCCAGGCTGTTGGCGTTCAGCGCGGAGCTGTCGCGGGCAACCGCCGGGCGATGACGGTCGGTCGGACCGACGCCCTGGTGCTGCCGCGCTACGGCGAGCGTTCGCTGACCGAGGTCGTGCCCAGCGTGGGGGCCGCCCTGGGGCTACCCGGCCTGGTCGACGTGCTGGGCCTCCCGGCGAGCTCGCGGTATGTGATCTTCGTCGTCGACGGGCTCGGGGCGCAGCAGCTCCGGGAGGCCGGCGGGTCGGCTCCTTATCTGGCGTCGCTGCTCGACGACCACGAGCCGCTGACCTGTGGGGTCCCGTCCACGACCGCGACCAGCCTCACCTCGCTCAGCACCAGTCTGCCGCCCGGGCGGCACGGCTTGGTCGGCTACACCTGCCGCATCCCCGGCACCAACCGGCTGCTCAACACTCTGAAGTGGGACGCCGATGTGGACCCGGTGGCCTGGCAGCCGCATCCGAGCGCCTTCACGCGCCTGGGTGCCCTGGGTGCTCAGACCATGGTGGTCAACTCCACGTCGTTCGAGACCAGCGGGCTCACCCGGTGTGGCCAGCGGCACGTCGCCTACCACGGCATCGACTCGCCCTGGGAGCGCCTCGAGGCGGTGTGCGACGCCGCGGCCGTTGCCGGGTCGGTGACCTACGCGTACGAGTCGGTCCTCGACCACACCGGACACGAGGCCGGCTGGCGCTCGCCGCGCTGGCTAGCGGAGCTGACGCGGGTCGACGCCGAGCTGCTGCGCCTGCGGTCGGAGCTGCCAACCGACGCGGTGTTGCTGGTGACCGCCGACCACGGCATGGTCGACGTGGGGCCGGACGACCGGGTCGACGTCGACGAGGCGGTCGACCTGCTCGACGACGTCACCTTGATCGGCGGCGAGGCGCGGTTTCGGCACGTGTACGCGCGGGCGGGTGCCGCCGCCGACGTCGCCGACCGCTGGACCGCGGTGCTGGGGGAGCGGGCGCTGGTGCGCACCCGCGACGAGGCGGTGGCGGCCGGATGGTTCGGGTCGGTCAGTGAGCGCGTGCGACCCCGGCTGGGTGATGTCGTCGCCGCGTCCACCGGTTCGTCCGCGGTGCTGTGCCGACGGCTGTTTCCGGTGGAGGCGAGGATGGTCGGCTTCCACGGCTCGCTGACTGCGCAGGAGATGAACGTGCCGCTGCTGGTCGACGCCCCGGACCGAGCGGTCGGGAACTCACGGATGGTTGGTCGGGAACTCACGGATGGGCGGTTGGGAACTCACGGATGGGCGGGTGCGGACGCGTCGGGGGGCACCGTGCGGCAGGATGCAGCGCTGTGGCCCCTGCCCGTGACTCGATGACGCCGCGTTCGCCGCTGATCAACGTCGGACGGCTGAAGGAGCTGGTCGACGACGGCACCCGGGTCACGATCCTCGACGTGCGCTGGTCGCTCGGCGGACCGCCCGAGCGAAGCGACTTCCTCGCCGGTCACGTTCCCGGGGCGGTCTTCGTCGACCTGGACGCTGACCTCGCGGCGCCGCCGGGCGCCGGTGGGCGACATCCGCTGCCCGAGCCTGACCCGTTCGGCTCGGCGATGCGGGCAGTCGGGGTGTGCCGCCAGCAGCCGGTGGTCGTCTACGACGGACGCGACGGCACCTCGGCGGCGCGCGCCTGGTGGCTGCTCCGGCATCACGGACATCGCGACGTCCGACTGCTCGATGGCGGCCTGGCGGCATGGGTCGCTGCCGGCGGCGCGCTCAGCATCGGGGAGTCACCTCCGACGCCGGGTGACTTTGCCGCCACCGCCGGAGGCATGGCCGTGCTCGATGCCGAGGCGGCCGGCGCACTGGCGAGCGCGGGGGTGCTGCTCGATGCCCGCGATCTCACGCGCTACACCGGCGAGCACGAGCCGGTGGACCCGGTCGCCGGACACATCCCGTACGCGCTGAGTGCGCCGACGAGGGACAACGTGGACGCCGACGGTAGGTTCCACTCACCCGACTCGCTGCGCCGGCGCTTCTCCCAGCTCGGTGTCGACCCCGGAGCGCACGTCGGCACCTACTGCGGCTCCGGGGTGACCGCCGCCCACCAGGTGCTCGCCCTCGAGCTGGCCGGGATCTCCGCAGCCTTGTACGCCGGCTCCTGGAGCCACTGGATCACCGACCCGCGGCGACCGGTCGCCAGGGGACGCCGGTAGGTTCGCCGGTCACGAGTCGGACGACTTGCCACCGAACATGATCTCGTCCCAGCTCGGCACGCTGGCCCGACGGCGCTCGCCACGCTTGCGCGCTGGCCGTTGTGCGGGCGTGGACGCAGCACTCGACTGGTCCATCGCGCTGCCCGGGTCGCCGTTGGCGGACTCGACAGCTTCGTCGGCTGGCTCGAGCGGCAACGGGTCGGGAACCGCCGAGACCGGCCGCCTTCGCCGTAAGCGGCTGACCATGGCCGAGGCTCCGGTGGCCGTGTCGTCGCCGGGGTCGTCGCCGCGGTCGACAGGTAAGCCCACCGGGGGCGTCTGCGTGCCCTCGGCCACGGCCGAGGCGATCGCCATCTGCTCGGGGTCCTCGGTCGGCTGCTCATCGCCCACGAGCGAGCGGGCGACGTCGTCGTCGGCGACGCTGAAGCGGCCGGCGACGTCGAACACATAGCACGCGGGCGTCCCACCGGGCGGCGTGACGGTGACCGCCCATCGCCCGTCGTCTCGGCGCCAGGAGTCCCACTCCGCGACGTCGCGGTCGAGTCCCTGGTCGTGCAGCTGCTGGCCGACGACCTCGCCGAGCAGCCGCGTCGGTCCCTGGGTGTGCCTTCGCCGCACTGTGGACCGCTGGGCCTGGTCAGCGATGTGCTCGCGCTCGGCCAGCACCGGCACGGCGTAGCCCATGATCCGCTCGACCGGGACCTTGGCGACCGCCGCGACGTCCTCGGGCGAGGAGCCGGCTCTGATCCGGGCTTGGATGTCGCGGGGACGAAGGGCGCTGTCCATCTCGTTCTCCAACTGTCCGAGCCGGGCGCGGTCACCGCGCAGGTACGCGCGGAGGCGTTCGTCGGCAAGGACCCGGAACTCCTCACCCGTGTCGCCACGCAGGACCAGGTGCATCCGGTCTCCGCTCAGCCCCACGAGACGAAGCTCGCGCATGTCCCGCCTCCTGGTGGTCCGATGGTCGACTGCGGCACCGGACGGCCTCAGTCTCGCGCCCTGAGCCTGCTCAGCCAAGCAAGCGCGCCGGTGATCGCTACCTGCGGCGCATGAGCCACGCGACGGTGACTGCCAGGAGGCCAGATGCGACCGGCACCAGGTAGGCGACGGAGGCGCCGTAGTGGTCGATAACCACGCCGCTGATCGCCGAACCGGGCGCGATCCCGGTGGCCAGACCACTGGTCGCCCACGCGATCCCCTCGGTCAGCCTGGCGGCCGGCACGCACTGCTCGACCAGCGAGATCGACGCGATCAGGGTCGGGGAGATCGCGAGTCCGGCGACGAACAGAACCGCGGCGATGCTGCCGGTGGTCGGCAGGAACGGCAGCGCCGCCATCATCGCGGTGAGCGCGGTGGCCCCCCACCGCAGCCGGTTCAGCGCCGGGCTGCGGAGCGTCAAGGCGCCCAGCACCGCGCCGGCGCACATGCTGCCGGCGGCCCAGGAGGCGAGCATCCAGCCGGCGTCGGCTGCATTACCGGCCTGCTGGGCGAACGCCACCGTGACCACCTCCGCACTGCCGAATAGGCTGCCCATGCCGATCCCCACCACGACCAGCGGAGCCAGCGCGGACCCCGTTATGGGCTGCCGGGTACCAGCTCTGCGGTGCCCCGGCTCCACCGGCGGTTGGGTGGTGCGCTGCGCGGCCAGCGCCAGGCCGCCCGTGACTCCGAGAACGGCTGCCGCTGCCAGACCGGCCGCGGAACCCACGTGCGTGGCGAGAAAGGTCACGAGCACCGGCCCGACGATGAAGATCAGCTCGTCGACCACGGCCTCGAGGGCGAATGCGGTCTGTAGCAGCGCTCGCTCGGGGACCGCGTGCCGCCACCGGGCCCGGATCGTGGAGCCGACCTGCGGCAGCGTCGCTCCGGAGGCCGCCGCGCACAGGTGCGGCAGCGGCGTCGGCCAGCCGAGCTCGATGGCGACGACGGTGGCCACGATGCCCAGTCCGAAGGCCAGGGCCGCCGCCGGCAGCACCCTCGACTGTCCGAACCGGTCGGCCAGCCGGCCCTGGACAGGTGAGGCGATGGCGCCGGCCACCACCTCGGCCGCGGAGATGCTGCCGGCGTACGCGTAGGAACCGGTCCGCCCGGCAACCAGCAGCACGATGCCCAGTCCGGTCATCGAGATGGGGAGCCGGGCGACCAGTCCGGTCGCGCTGAACGCGGCCGCGCCGGGAAGGGTGAGGATCCGGCGGTAGGCGTCGAGCACGTCTCGTTCCTCCGGATCCCGCAGACCGCGGCCTCCCGCCGGCCGGCGGGCCAGTCTGGCAGGGCGCACCGAGGAACTGGCCCGGCGGGGACGCCGCTCGTGAGGGAGCATGGCGCCATGTCGCCGCTGCCTCCCCCGTCGCGGGACGTGCGTCCCTATGACGCTGTCCTGCTGGTGTCATTCGGCGGCCCAGAGCAGCCCGCCGACGTGTTGCCGTTCCTCGCCAACGTCACTCATGGACGCGGGATCGGCCAGCAGCGACTGCGGGAGGTCGCCGAGCACTACGAGTCCTTCGGCGGTCGATCGCCGATCAACGACCAGTGCCGCCACCTGCTCAGCGCAATCCGGGAGGACCTGCGCGCTGCCGGCATCGGGCTGCCGGTCTACTGGGGAAACCGGAACTGGGACCCGTACCTGAGTGGCGCCGTGGCGCGGATGGCCGCCGACGGGGTCCGCCGAGCGGCCTGCTTCGTGACCAGCGCGTACCCGTCGTACTCCGGTTGCCGCCAGTATCGGGAGAACCTCTTCGACGCCGTCATCGCCGTCGACGCCAGTGGCTCGTCGGCGCCCCGCCTGGACAAGCTGCGGCATTACCACGACCATCCCGGCTTCGTGCAACCGTTCGTCGACGCGGCGGTGACCGCGCTCGATGACCTGCCGGCGGACCGGCGGGACCCGGCGCAGCTGATCTTCGTCACCCACTCGATC
>JBBSGC010000089.1:0-8286 GCA_038254525.1 Propionibacteriales bacterium
GCTCGACGGCCTGCTCGGCTACAACCCCATCTGCGGCTGTCGCTTCACCGGCTTCGGCAACATGCCGTTCGCCGTCTACGGCGCCAGCGGCCTGATTGTCATCGCCGCCGTCATGCACGGGCAGACCCGCCGCGCTGCGATCTGGCTCGCCGGGCTGGGCGGCGTGACCGTGGTCCTGCTGGACGGGACGCCCGGACTCGGTTCTGACTTCGGCGGCGTGCTCACCCTGGTCCCGGCGATCCTGTTGACCATCATGATCGGCGTGGGTGCACGCCTCTCGGTGGCCCGGGTCGCCGCTGCGTTGGTCACCGGGGTCACCACGGTGACCGTGATAGCGGTGGCGGACTACCAGCGTCCCGAGCAGGTGCAGACGCACCTCGGTCGCTTCGTCGGCCAGGTCCTCGACGGCACCGCGTGGCCGGTCGTGTTGCGCAAGCTCGACGCAAACCTGAATGTGCTCACCCACAGTCGGGTGACGATCTTGGTGCCGGTGCTGTTCGGCCTGGTCGCCTTGCTGCTGAGGTCACCGGACTCACCGGGGCGGCGACTGCTGTCACAGTCGAGCCGGTGTGCGACTGCCGCAGTCGTCGGGGTCGCCGTGGTGTCGGCGCTGGGATCGGCGCTCAACGACTCAGGAATCGCGGTCTTCGTGGCCGCAGGCGGGACGACCATCCCGCTGCTCGTCGGCGTGTGCGCGGCCGCCCCGGCCGGCCCGCGAGCCACCGGCACGGAACCGCATCCGGCTACTGTCTAGCGGCGGTGCGACGCGCAAGGAGGAGTCAGCCATGAATCAGCAGCCGGTGCACGGCGTCGACAGCGAGGTCGGCGTGCTCGAGACAGTGCTGCTGCACCGTCCCGGCCCGGAGCTCAAGCGGCTCACGCCGCGCAACAACGACTCTTTGCTCTTCGACGGCATCCCATGGGTGGGCCGGGCGCAGGAGGAGCACGACGCGTTTGCGAGGGCGCTGCGCGACCGCGGGGTCGAGGTGCTCTATCTGTTCGACCTGCTCGTCGAGACACTGGCCGACGCGGACACGCGTGCCTTCGCGATCGCGGACATCACGTCAGGACTGCGCCTCGGCGACACGGTTCGCGCCTACCTCATGGACGCACTCGGCGACGCCTCTCCCGCCGGACTGGCCACCGTGCTGACCGCCGGTGTCCGCAACGACGAGCTGCGCGTCGAGAGCTCCCTGGTCTCCAGCCTGCTCGCCCATGACGACTTCCTCGTCGAGCCACTGCCCAACCTGTTGTTCACCCGTGACTCCTCGGTCTGGCTGGGCGACCGGGTCGCGGTCACCAGCCTGGCAATGCCGGCGCGGCAGCGGGAGACCCGGCTGA
Organism: Propionibacteriales bacterium; assembly: GCA_038254525.1. Classification (GTDB taxonomy): domain Bacteria; phylum Actinomycetota; class Actinomycetes; order Propionibacteriales; family Nocardioidaceae; genus JBBSGC01. Next base: position 1,342 of record JBBSGC010000089.1, read on the forward strand.
CCGAGCTGATCTATGCCCGGCATCCGCGCTTCGCCGGGACCGGTCGCATGTACGGAGGTTCCCTGGAACGCGTCGAGGGCGGTGACGTCCTTGCGCTGGCCCCAGGTGTCGTCGCGATAGGTGCCGGCGAGCGCACCACGCCGGCCGGGGTCGAGCGCTTCGCCGCCCAGCTGTTCGCGCACCACATAGCGCACACGGTGCTGGCGGTCCCCATCGCCCAGGCGCGGGCGACGATGCACCTGGACACGGTCGTGACGATGGTCGATGTCGACAAGGTGGTGATGTACGCCAACATCGCGAACCGGCTCGTGGCGTACCCGATCACCGCAAAGGAGGTACCCACCGTCGGCGACCCCGACGGCGTGGTCCTCGACGTCGCGGAGCCGGAGCCCTTCCTGGTGGCCGCCGCCCGCGCGATGGGCATCGACAAGCTGCACCGCATCGACACCGGCCTCGACCCGGTCACGGCCGAGCGTGAGCAGTGGGACGACGGCAACAACACGCTGGCCGTGGCCCCGCGGGTCGCCGTGGCCTACGAGCGGAACACCGAGACCAACGCCCGGCTGGCCGAGGCCGGGATCGAGGTCATCGCGATCTCCGGCTCCGAGCTGGGATCGGGGCGAGGTGGACCCCGGTGCATGTCGTGCCCGGTCCGCAGGAGGCCGCTGTAGGACCTGACCCGCCCGGGGCAGGAAAGGACCCGGCTGTCGCTGACGGGGGATACAACGACAACCGGGCTGGCTCAGAGACTAGTTGTGGCTTCATCCAGGCGCAACCGGATCGCCGGCCACCGGCGAGCTCTCAGTGAATCGTCAGCTGCCGGCTGGCCAGGCCGTTGCGCGCCGAGCGTTGAGCCGCAGTCAGTGGCGCGTCGTCGGCCAGGGCGGCGGCCAGCCGCTCGCCCAGCTCGGCAGCCGGCTGCTCGAGCGGGTCGGCTCCGGTGCCACGGGGCAGCTCCCAGACCGGCACCACCAAGCCGTACGCACGAAACGAGCCGATCAGCCGCGTCTGTTCCCCCAGCGAGTCGGTGCCGTCACCGTGCAGCCGAGCCAGCGCATCGAGAAGGCGGTCCTCGTCGTGCGGCAGCACCCAGCGCAGGAACTCGCGCTGCCCCATCCGGGTCCAGTACGCCGCGTCGACGCTGCTCAGCCGCTGTGTCGGCCAGGCGGCCTCGTTGGCGGTCTCCAAGGAGGCGGCGATCGCACCGGTGGGGTCGTCGACGTCGGCGACCCAGAAGTCGAAGCCGGCGTGCACCTCGACGGTCATCGACTCCGTGGGGTCGACCAGGTCCTGCAGCCGCGGGCCCGTCCCCGGGTCCTCGACCACCGGGATCGTCGAGCCCGCCGTCGCGGCGAGTGCCTGCTCGAGTGCGTGGGCCAGGTCGCGGCTGGGATCACCGAAGTCGTGCTGCACCTGCAGCCCCAACCAGACGCTGCCGTCGGAGCGCACCATCGCCGGCGCGGCCATCGGCAGCAACGAGCACACCAGGATCTGGTGCCCGTCGAGAAGCGAGATGGCAGCAGTCGCCGCCGGCACGAACTCCCGCATCGCCACCCAGTCGCACTCGGCGGGCAGGCCGGCGAAGGGCCGCGACACGAACGGGCTGCGCGCCGCAGTGTCTCCATGGCAGGCCTTGTAGCGCTTGCCGGAGCCACACGGGCAGGGCCGCCGCGGGCCTCCGGGGTCGAGCTGCCCCGACGTGACGGCAGCAGAGCGGCGGTCGGCCGCCGCACCGGCGCGCGAGCGCTTCGCCATGCTGGTGGCCTCCTTGGCGAGGTTCGTGCGCGACTGGAAGCGCGCAGCCTCGACCCTATGTGACGCGGTTCGTAGGACCTGCTGGACGCCGGTTCGGGCGCAACCTCCTCGCCGGGCCGTCGCAGTCAGCCGTGCACGGCCTCGACCAGCTCGCGGGTCATCGACGGGCGGTCGGTGATCAGCGCCTCCACACCTAGCTCGAGGCAGAGCGTCACATCCTCTACCGCGTTGACGGTGAAGACGTGCACAGCGTTGCCGCGCCGGTGCAGCCGCGCCACCTGGCTTGGGTGCTCGCGCACCGCCTCGATCGACAGGCCGGCAATGCGGCAACCCAGCGGCAGGTCGCCCGCGCGGCAGCGCAGCGGCACCCGCTCCATCAGGAACACCGTCGGCAGCCGGGGCGACCACTCCCGCACCCGACGCATCGACAGCCAGGAGAAGCTCATCACCCGTACCGGCGACTCCTCGGCCGGGGGCGGCTCGGCCAGCCCGAACTCGGCAAGCAGCTCCACGAGCCGACGCTCGACCAGGCCGGCGTAACGGGTCGGGTGCTTGGTCTCGATCGCCAGCTCCACTCGTGCTTCGTAGTCAGCGAGCATCTCGAGCAGCATCCGCAACGTGAGCACACGGCGGCTGTCGGCGTCGACGTCGGGAGCCTCGTCGTCGAGCTCCCGCCAGGGCGTCTTCCACGAGCCGAAGTCCAGTGCCTCGAGCTCGTCGAGCGTCTGCGTCGACACGACCCCCCGGCCGTCCGAGGTACGTTCCAGGCGCCGGTCGTGGACGCACACCAGATGGCCGTCGGCGGTGAGCCGGACGTCGCACTCCAGTGCGTCGGCGCCGTCGGCCAACGCCTGCTGGTAGGCCACCAGCGTGTGCTCCGCAAGGGCCGCGCTGGCTCCACGGTGCGCGACGACCTGAGGCCGCGCCCTCGAGCGCTGTGCCATCAGCTTCGAGGCTGGCCGCCGTAGGGGTCGCCGGTTTCCCCGCCGGGCTGGGTACCGGGTGGATCGCCGGGTCGTGCGGCTGGCGCGTCGCCCGGCTGCCCGGAGGAGTAGCTGTCCGGCGCAGCAGGTGCCGCGCCGTAGGGACTCCCTGCGGGTGACCCGTAGGGGCTGCTGGTCGGCCCGAAGCCGCCTTGGTCCGATCCTCCGGACTCGCCGTAGCCGCCGCCGTAGCCGCCGGCGAAGTAGCCGCCACCGTAACCGGGGCCGTAACCGTCCGAGCCGAAGCCGCCGACGGCTGCACCCGCCCGGGCCTTGCGCGCGAGCGCCAGCGCACCGAGCAGCAGGGCGCCGGCCATCAGTAGGAAGCCGATCCCGGTCAGCACATAGCCACTGGCGCCGTCAGCGGCCGAGGACGCGGAGTCCACACCGGACACGCGGGCAGCGCCGATGACCGCCAGCACGGCACCGATCACCAGCAGCGCCAGCCCGCCGAGACCGAGCGGCCCGGCGCCACGCTTGGCGGTGACCAAAGCGGCCACCCAGAGCAGCACGGCCAGCACCACCAGCACGATCGCCACCCACAGCAGGACACCGTTGAGCGTGTCGCTGCTGCTGGCGTCGTCGACCGACGGCAGCTTGCCGTCGGCGGCGTCGGCGTAGAGCCCGCGGCGCAGGGTCAACGCGTAGAGGGCGTAGACCAGCGCCGCAAGGGCGGCCAGGGTGGACAGCACAGCCGCGAGGGTGGCCAACCGCGAAGCGGTACGCGCGGCGCTGGCGCCACCCCGTTGGACGGGCAGCTGCTGGGTGTGGCTGTAGCCACCCCAGCTGCCGGTCGGAGCGACCGCAGGCGGGCCGGGAGGTCCGGGCGGAGGTCCGGCGGGGCCGGTGTAGACCGGTCCGGCGGCGGCATCGGTCGGCGGAGCCTGCGCCTGCGGCGCCTGTGCCTGAGGCGCCTGCGGCGGCACCGGCCGCCAACCCGGTTGGAACCCCGGCGGCGGTCCTGGTTGGTTACCTGGCGGCGGGTTCTGCGGCGCTGTCGTCGATTGGGCCGGCGGTGGACCAGGCTGCGCCTGGGGCGGGGACGAATAGGCCGGTAGACCGCAACGGATGCAGGCGGTGACACCCGCCGGGTTGTCCGCACCGCAGCGTGGACACTGCATTGGCAGTCCTTCCCCGATGACTCTCGACGCGGCGAGCCTATCGGAGTCAGCCGTTGCCGGCGTCGCGTCGCGAGCGGTGGCCGACGGCTACTTCAGCAGCCGGGACAGCCGACGGTCGGCCAGCGGCTTACCCGCGGTCTGGCAGGTCGCGCAGTACTGCAGGGACGAGTCGGCGAAGGACACCTCCCGTACCTTGTCACCGCAGACCGGGCACGGCTGGCCCGCTCGACCGTGGACCCGAAGGCCTGACTTCTTCTCCTTCTTCAGCTCCGTCGCCGCCAGCCCGGCAGAGCGGTCGACCGCGTCGCGAAGCGTGGACCCGATCGCGTCGTGCAGCGTGTGCAGCTCCTCGGCGGACAGGTTCGCCGCCGGTTTGAAGGGCGACATCCGCGCGACGTGCAAGATCTCGTCGGAGTAGGCGTTGCCGATCCCGGCGATCACCGACTGGTCGCGCAGGACACCCTTGACCTGCGCCCGGCCGGCCCGGGCGAGGATCGCCGCCAGCGCCTCGACCGTGAAGTCGGCTGCCAGCGGGTCCGGACCGAGCCGCGCGATTCCCGGCACTTCGACCGGTTCCCGCACGACGTAGACGGCCAGGCTCTTGCGGGTGCCGGCTTCGGTGAGGTCGAAGCCGCTCCCGTCGTCAAGCACCACCCGCATGGCCAGCGGCGACTTGCCAGACCTGGGCAACGTGTCGGGGACCTGGTCGTGCCAGCGCAGCCAGCCGGCTCGCGCCAGGTGTGTCACCAGGTGCAGTCCGTCGGCCTGGACATCGAGAAACTTGCCGTGCCGGTGGACGCCGTCCACGAAGGTGCCCACCAGCGCATCAACCGGAGGGTCGTAGGTCTTGAGCGCGCTGAGGGCCAGTGGGACCACCCGCGCGAACGCCCGTCCGTTGAGGCGCAGACGCAGGTCGGTGACCAGCGACTCGACCTCGGGCAGCTCGGGCACCCGCTCAGTCTGCCGCCTGTCGTAGGCGTGGGCCAGATAGTGCAGCTGGCCCTGCTGGGGCGGGTGGTCAGGACGCCAGCTGTCGCCAGACCCGGGGCAACGGAACCTCCAGCAGTGCCGGCAGCCGGGCGAGGTACTCGGTGCGGGACACCTCACGTACTCCCAGGGTCGCCAGGTGGTCGGTCTGCCATTGGACGTCGACCAGGCGCTCGGCTGCGTGCTCGTCGCGCAGCAGCTCCACCAGCGCCACCAGCGCCACCTTCGAAGCGTCGCGGCGACGGTGGAACATGGACTCCCCGGCGAACAGCCCGCCGATCGCCACCCCGTAGAGCCCGCCGGCCAGTGCGCCACCGGGCGTCCACGCCTCGACCGAGTGCGCCCAGCCGAGACCATTGAGCTCCGCGTAGCGGCGTTGGATCTCGGCGCCGATCCAGGCGCCCGGACGGTCAGGGTCCGCGCACGCGGCCACGACCTCCTCGAAGGCGGTGTCGACGCGTACCTCGTAGCGCCGGCAGGACTGCCTCAGTGACCGGCTGACCACCAGGTCCGCCAGGTCGAGTACTCCGCGGCGCACGGGCGACCACCAGACCATGGGCTGTTCCCCGTCGACCGGCATCGGGAACGCCCCACTTGCGTACGCGGCGAGGATCGTCGGGGGAGCGGTGTCCGCACCGACCGCCACGCAGTCGTCGTCGGGCCACCGCTCGGCGTCGAAGTGCCACGCGCTCGGCGGCAGGACGGTCGGCACCGCACCATCCTGCGCTGCGGCGTGCCGCCCGGCAACGCGCCGCCGGTAGCCGAGCCGCGCGGTCAGGCGGCGGCTTCGGGCGACGCCGAACGACGGGAAACCCCGTACGCGTCGGTGCGTCGGTGCGTAGTTCGCCGTCTTTCGGCGGCAGGTAGCCTGCTTGCGGATGGTCGCCGACGGCGAGGAGTCGCGATGGGAGTCGCACGCACAGCTGCCAAGGCGCTGGCACCGATGGCCCGCAAGGCCGCGCCCGCGCTCACCTCGTCGTTCGTGCGGGAGGTCCTCGAGCGCGCCATCGACGGCGTCGGCCCGGTCAAGGGCGCGGCCGCGGCGGCCGATGTCAAGCTCGCAGAGGCCAACGGGGATGTCGCGGCTGCGGTCAGCGCGCTCACCGATACCCATGTGCGGATGGCCGGCGTACAAGGCTTCGCGACCAACATCGGCGGACTGGTCACGCTGGCCTTCTCGATTCCGGCCAACATCACGGGCTTGGCGCTGCTGCAGTGCCACCTGGTCGCCGGCATCGCTCACCTGCGGGGCTATGACCTCCAGGACCTGCGCGTGCGCAACGCGATTCTGGTCTGCTTGATCGGCGAGGACGGCGTGCGCGACCTGCTCAAGCGGAAGCGGTTGCCGTCCAGCCCGATGGCGCTGGCCACGTCGCCCGTGCACGACCCGGCGCTCGACACGAAGATCGCCAACGAGGTCACTACCGAGCTGGTAGCCAAGATCGGTGGCCGCCGGGCGGCGCTGGTCGTCGGGCGGCGGATCCCGCTGCTCGGTGGTGGCGTGGGCGCGATCACCGATGGCCTGTCCACCTACCAGATCGGCCGCTACGCCGCCAGTGAGCTGCGCGAGCGTGGCCGCGCCAGTTAGGGAGAGTGTGTTTTGATGGCCGAGCTCCGTGGGTTCCAGGTCACGTACGACTGCGGGGATCCGGCGCGGGTGGGCGAGTTCTGGGCCGAGGTGCTCGGCTACCGCACCGACCCCCCGCCGGAGGGCTTCACCACGTGGCCCGAAGCGCTGAAAGCCTTCGGTGTCCCCGAGCAGGAGTGGACCAGCGCGTACGCCGTCGTCCCACCCGAGGGCAAGGACGGTCCGCGGCTGTTCTTCCAGCGCGTCCCCGAAGCCAAGTCGGCCAAGAACCGGTTGCACCTCGATGTAAGGGTCAGCGACCGTGGCCAGCCCGTGGCGGACCAGGAGCGCGCGGTCCTGGCCGAGGTGGAGCGGTTGGAGGCGCTAGGGGCCGAGCGAAGGGACTGGGTGCAAGACATCGGCAAGCACTTCATGGTCATGGCCGACGTCGAGGGCAACGAGTTCTGCCTCACCTGAGCTCAGCTGCGCCGACGCAGGGCGCGGTACCGCCCGCGCGCCCACGCCAGCATCC
>JBBSGC010000090.1:0-8201 GCA_038254525.1 Propionibacteriales bacterium
GGTCGTGGACCGTGCACCGGGCCGCGGGCGTGGCGGTAATGGGTGGCCCGGGCCCGGCCGAGCCTCCGCTGGGCTGCCGATCACCGGGTCATCACCGGCACCGGGCGGAACTGGACCGTTGGTGCCCACGAAACTGTCTCCTGTCACCACCCTCCAACGGTGGACCCGCGGGCTCCGGGGTGTCTCACAACAACCTGACAGGGAGGGAACCGAGCGCTGCGCATGGTCGACGTCTGGACTAAGCAAGCCCCGATGGCGCGGACCGGCGGTCAGAAACTCGCGGATCGGAGGTCAGAAACTCACGGATGGGCGGTCAGAAACTCACGGATGGGGGGCGGGGTCGAAGCGGGCGAAGCCGCGCTGGAACGAACCGGTGCCGTGGCTGATCGAACGCAGCTGGGTCGCATAGTGCACGAGCTCGACGGCCGGCACCTCCGCATGCACCACGGTTCGTCCGTCCGGCGCCATCTCGCTGCCAAGCACCCGGGCCCGCCGCGACGACAGGTCGCCCATGACCGCGCCCACGTGCTCGTCGGCCACGAGCACCCGCACGTCGTCCACGGGCTCGAGCATGGTGACTGCCGAGCTCTGCGCGGCGTCGCGCAACGCCAACCCGGCAGCGGTCTGGAAGGCCATGTCGGAGGAGTCGACGCTGTGCGCCTTGCCGTCGACCAGCGTCACCTTGACATCGACCAGCGGATGCCTCGACGCCACGCCACGCTTCATCGCCGCCACGATCCCCTTCTCGACGCTGGGGATGAACTGCCGCGGCACCGCACCGCCGACGACCCGGTCGGCGAACTCGAAGCCGGCTCCGGACGGCAGCGGCTCGACCTCGATGTCGCACACCGCGAACTGTCCGTGCCCGCCGGACTGCTTCACGTGCCGCCCATGGCCCTTGCCCGGGCGGGCGAACGTCTCGCGCATGGGCACCTCGACGTCGACGCGGTCCACACGTACGCCGTGGCGCGTGGCCAGCCGGTCGAGGAGCACCTCAGCATGTGACTCACCCATGGTCCACAGCACGAGCTGCCGAGTGTCGGGATTGTGCTCGACGCGCAACGCGATGTCCTCGGCCGCGAGCCGCCCCAGCCCGGCCGACAGCTTGTCCTCGTCGCTGCGCGCATGTGCGACCACCGCCATCGGCAGCAGCGGCTCGGGCATGGTCCACGGCTCCATGACCAGTGGCCGGGCCGGGTCCGACAAGGTGTCGCCGGTCTCGGCCCGGCTCAGCCGGGCGATCGCGACGATGTCTCCGGCCACGGCGAGGTCGACCGGCCGCATCGCCGCGCCGAGCGGAGCAGACAAGGCGCCGACTCCCTGGTCCTCGTCGTGGTCAACGTGTCCCGAGGCGTCGCCAGAGCCGTCTGCGGCAGCCTGCCCGACCGGCGCACCCGAGGCGCCGCCCCCGCTGCGAAACGCCGACGAGTGGCCCGAGACGTGCACAGCGGCGTCCGGGCGAAGCGTGCCGGAGAACATGCGTACGACCGAGACCCGTCCCAGATAGGGGTCACTGGTCGTCTTGACCACCTCGGCCAGCAGCGGCCCTCCGGCGTCGCAGCTGACTCCCTCGACCCGGGCGCCGGCGACTGTGAACACCGGCGGCAGCGGGTGCTCGGCCGGCGCCGGAAACCCCCCGGCGATCACCTCGTCGAGCTCTACCAGGCCCAGGCCGCGCGGGGCGGCCGTTGCCAGCACCGGGAAGAAGGTGCCACCGGCGACTGCCTGCTCTAGGTCGCCGATCAGTGTGTCGAGGTCGATGTCCTGTCCGTCGAGGTAGCGGTCCATCAGCGTCTCGTCCTCGGACTCCTCGATGACGGCCTCGATCAGCGGGCCGCGGTGCTCATCGACCAGCGCCTGCTCGGCGGAGTCCGGAGAGCGCTGGCTCGGGTCACCGGGGCCGGCCGAATGGTCGTAGACGCGTCCGCTGAGCAGGCCCACGAGGGCCGTTGCCCCATCAACCGGGAGATAGATCGGCATCGCCTTGTTGCCAAAGGCCGCCTGCACGGCGCTCAGCGTGCCGGCGAAGTCAGCGCGAGGATGGTCCAGCTTGGTGACCACAACTGCGCGGGGCATGGCGACCGCGTCGCACTCGCGCCACAACGCCGCAGTGGCGCCGTCCAGCGGTTCGGCGGCCGAAACGACGAACAGCGCGCAGTCGGCGGCCCGCAGCCCCGCCCGAAGCTCGCCCACGAAGTCGGCGTAGCCGGGAGTGTCCACCACGTTGACCTTCAGCCCCTTGACGGCGTAGGAGGCGAAGGCGACGCCGACCGACCGCAGCTGGCGGTGTTCGGCCTCGTCGGAGTCGCTGACCGTCGTGCCCGACTCCACAGAGCCGGGCCGGGCGACCACGCCGTGCGCGGCCAGCAAGTGCTCGAGGAGCGTGGTCTTGCCGCCTCCCGACGGGCCCACCAGCGCCACGTTGCGCACCACGTCCGGGCGGTCAGCGCGCGGCGCGCGGCCGACGGCCTGACCGGCTGATCTTTCGGCCATGTCGCGCTCCCTCACCAGCGGCCCCAGGGGCAACGCCCAGCCAACACCCGCCGCGACGGGGTTCACAAGGCTTGCGGCGATACCATCGCCGCGCAGCTGCTGCGACGCCTCACCCCTGGAGAGCCCGCCCCTCATGATGGAACGTTTCCGGCAGTTCTGGACGCGTCTGCTCTCCCCGATCGCCCACGGGCTGCTCCGGCTCGGCGTCTCCCCGGACGCCGTCACGCTGGTCGGAACCGTGGGTGTCTGTGCCGGTGCTCTGGTGTTCTTCCCCCGCGGCCAGCTGTTCGTCGGAGCCGTCGTGGTCACCGCCTTTGTCTTCTCCGACCTGATCGACGGCTACATGGCGCGTACGTCAGGGGTGTCCTCCCGTTGGGGTGCCTTTCTCGACTCGACGCTCGACCGGCTCGGTGACGCGGCCGTGTTCGGCGGTCTGGTGCTCTACTTCGCCGGCCATCAGCAGGACATGCTGCTGGCCGCCGTGGCGTTGTACTGCCTGGTGATGGGCTCGGTTACGTCGTACGCGCGGGCTCGCGCCGAAAGCCTCGGTATGCAGGCCAAGGGCGGAATCGCCGAGCGCGCCGACCGACTGGCGGCGATCCTGGTCGCGACCGGACTGTCGGACCTCTTCGACCTCCCGATCCTGCTCGCCGTGACCCTGTGGGCACTCGCCGCGGCCAGCACGGTCACGGTCGTCCAGCGCATGCTCATCGTGCGGCGCCAGGCCCTGGCCGAGCAATCGTCCGCCTGAGCGGCGGGTGAAGACCATGACCACACCGTCACGAGGCGGCTCGCTGTCTGCGTTGTCCTACCGGGCCGGGTGGGGGCTGGCCTGCCGGTTGCCGGAGCGGGCAGTCGGCGTCGCACTGCGCCGGGCGGCGGACCTGGCCTGGTCGAGGCGCGGCGCGGGTGTGCGCCAGCTCGAGGCCAACCTGTCCCGCGCCGTGCCTGGCGACGACGAGGCGGTGCTGCGGGACCTGAGCCGGCGCGCCATGCGGTCCTACCTGCGCTACTGGGGCGAGGTCTTTCGGCTGCCCCGGTGGTCGGCCGGCCAGCTGAGCGAACGGGTGGTCACCCGACACGAGGAGCGCCTGCGCGAGCCGCTGGCCCGCGGACAAGGGGTCGTCGCCGCCCTTCCGCACATGGGCAACTGGGACCTGGCCGGTGCGTGGGCGTGCTCGCGGGGGATGCCGCTCACCACGGTCGCCGAACGGCTGCAGCCGGAGCAGCTCTATGCGGAGTTCCTGCGCCATCGCAACAGCCTGGGCATGGATGTCCTGCCGCTGACCGGCGGAGCCGCGCCCCTGCCGGTGCTCGAGCAGCGGCTGGCCGAAGGCGGCTTCGTGTGCCTGCTGGCCGACCGGGAGCTGTCGCGGCGCGGGGTCCCGGTCCCGCTGCTGGGCGAGACCGCGCGGCTCCCGATCGGTCCGGCGCTGTTGGCCGCCCGCACGGGGGCGGTGCTGCTGCCGGTCACCACGTCGTACGCCGGGTCGTCGATGCGGCTGGACTTCCACCAGCCGGTCGAGGTCGGCAGCGGCGTCGCGGGGATGCGGGCGGCCACGGCCGGGGTCGCCGCTGCCTTCACCGCTGCCATCCGCCGGGACCCGGCCGACTGGCACATGCTGCAGCGCGTGTTCGAGGCCGACCTCGCGGCCCGACCCCGACGCGTCGTGAGCCCATGACCGGAGCTCTCCGGGTGGGGCTGGTCTGTCCGTACTCGCTGGACGTGCCCGGCGGCGTGCAGAACCACGTGCTGGACCTCAGCGCAGCGCTGCGAGCAGCCGGCCACGACGTCTCGGTCTTGGCGCCGACCGAGGGCGGGGAGTCGCTGCCGGACTACGTGGTGTCGGCTGGCCGGGCCGTCGCGGTCCGCTACAACGGCTCGGTCGCGCGGGTCACGTTCGGACCGCTGTCGATGACCCGCACCCGGCGGTGGCTCCGCGATGGGGACTTCGACGTCGTGCACGTGCACGAGCCGACGACGCCCAGCCTGTCGCTGCTGGCGTTGCGGGCGAGCCCCGCACCCGTGGTGGCCACCTTCCACACCGCGACCGAGCGATCCCGGGCGATGGTGGTCGCCGCCGCCCTACTGCGTCCGGCGCTCGACCGCGTGGCGGCGCGGATCGCGGTGTCGCAGATCGCTCGGCAGACGGTGATCGACCACCTCGCCGGTGACGCCGTCGTGATCCCCAACGGTCTGTTCGTCGACCGGTTCGTCGACCCGGGGGCTGGCCGGGCGGCGCTCCCTGGCGGCCCGACCGAGGCGGCGACGGTCGTCTTCCTCGGCCGGTTCGAGGAGCCCCGCAAGGGTCTGCGCGTTCTGCTGGAGGCTTTCGACGAGATCGCCCGTCGACGTCCCGACGTGCGGCTGCTGGTGGCCGGTCACGGCAACATCACCGAGGCGGCCCGGCGGGTCAACCCGCGCGTCAGGAGCCGCGTCCGGTTCCTTGGCCCGGTCGACGAGCAGACCCGAGCCGCTCTGTTCGCGACCGCCGATGTTTTCGTGGCTCCCAACCTCGGCGGCGAGAGCTTCGGCATCGTGCTGATCGAGGCCATGGCCGGTGGCGCTCCCGTGGTGTCCAGCGACCTGCCCGCCTTCTGCGCCGTCACCGACGGCGGTCGGCTCGGACGGCACTTCCGCAACGGTGACGCGGACCACCTGGCGGCGCTGGTGCTCGAGTCGTTGCGCTGCGGCCGCGCGCAGCCCGCGGCCCGGCGGGCGGCGCGCGCCGTCTGGCGCTATGACTGGTCGGCGGTGACCCCGCAGGTGACCGCCGTCTACGACGCTGTACGAACCGGCGCCGCGCTCCCGGCGCGTAGAATGCCCGCGTACCCCGGCCCTGTCTTGTTTGGAGTTTCTGCCGTGACCGACACCGCCACTTCCGACGACAGCGACACCCGCACCGGCACCGCCCGCGTCAAGCGTGGGATGGCCGAGATGCTCAAGGGTGGCGTGATCATGGACGTCGTCACCGCCGAGCAGGCCAGGATCGCAGAGGACGCCGGCGCGGTCGCCGTGATGGCGCTGGAGCGGGTGCCCGCCGACATCCGGGCCCAGGGCGGGGTCTCGCGGATGAGCGACCCCGACATGATCGACAGCATCATCGAGTCGGTCTCCATCCCGGTGATGGCCAAGGCCCGCATCGGGCACTTCGTCGAGGCGCAGGTGCTCCAGTCGCTGGGGGTGGACTACGTCGACGAGTCCGAGGTGCTGACTCCGGCCGACTACGCCAACCACATCGACAAGTGGCAGTTCACCGTCCCGTTCGTGTGCGGCGCGACCAACCTGGGGGAGGCGCTGCGCCGGATCACCGAGGGTGCGGCGATGATCCGCTCCAAGGGGGAGGCCGGAACCGGCGACGTATCCAACGCCACTACCCACATGCGTACGCTGCGGTCGGCGATCCGGCGGCTCACCTCGATGAGCGAGGACGAGCTGTACGTCGCGGCCAAGGAGCTGCAGGCGCCCTATGAGCTGGTCCGCGAGGTGGCCGAGCGGGGCAAGCTGCCGGTCGTGCTGTTCACCGCCGGCGGCATCGCCACCCCGGCCGACGCGGCGATGATGATGCAGCTCGGCGCCGAGGGAGTCTTCGTCGGTTCCGGCATCTTCAAGGCGGGCAACCCCGAGCAACGCGCGGCGGCGATCGTCAAGGCGACCACGTTCTTCGACGACCCCGACGTCATCGCCAAGGTCTCGCGCGGGCTCGGCGAGGCCATGGTGGGCATCAGCGTCGAGGAGATCCCGCAGCCACACCGCCTCGCCGAGCGCGGCTGGTGAGGCTGCGGCGCCCCCGCTGGGTCGCCGACCTCGACGTCGAGCAGCTCGGCGACTACGCGCACGTGCTGGTCAGGGCCGGCTATCTCGACCGGGCAGGCGCCGAGGCCGAGGTCGCCCGGTCGGCGCGCGTGGACCGCTGCGCCGACGACCCAGAGGTCCTGGCGCATGGGCTGGTGGCGGCCGCGGTCGCGGATCTGCAAGCCGAGCAGGGCAGCTGGCCGGCGGTGACTGACCACGATCGGCTGGTTGGGGCGTTCGAGGAGTTGCGGACCCGAGGACTCGCGGTGCTCGAGCACGTCGAGGACCACTGGGCCGCCACCACCGAGCTGGAGCGGCGCGACCGGCTCGGTGACCGCGTTCCGGGCATCATCTGGTTCACGCCCGCCGACGTCTGGCACGCGGTGCGGCACGGCATGCTCGAGCTCAACCTGTGGCACGGCGACACGGCGAACGTCGCCCCCGGTGACGCCTTGCTCGACGACGTGCTCGGCGTGCTCGAGCGGCACCAGCTCTCGGCGCACTTCGACGAGGGCCGGATCGAGGTCACCGCGAGCTGGCAGCGCCGGATGGTCTTCGCGGGCCGGTCGCGACCACGCAGCGGTGGCAACAGGTGAGCGGTCCTGCGCTCCCTACCATGGCGAGGTGACCCCCCCGACGATCGGCGTGCTCGCGCTGCAGGGCGACGTACGCGAGCACCTGCGGATGTTGGCGGGTGCCGGAGCACGGCCCGTGACCGTGCGGCGGCCACAGGAGCTGGCCGGCGTCGACGGGCTGGTGCTGCCCGGGGGGGAGTCGACGACCATGCAGAAGCTGGCGGTGGCCTTCGACCTCTTCGATCCCTTGCAGGAGTGGGTGCACGCGGGGCGGCCGACCTTCGGCACGTGTGCCGGCATGATCTTGCTGGCCGACCGGATCGAGGGCGGCATCGCCGGGCAGCGCACGCTCGGGGGGCTCGACGTGGTCGTCCGCCGCAATGCCTTCGGCCGTCAGGTCGCCTCCTTCGAGGGTGATGTCGACTTCGCGCCGTTCGACGAGGCGTTTCACGCGGTGTTCATCCGGGCTCCGTGGGTCGAGGAGGTCAACGGCGACGTGGAGGTGCTCGCCACCGTCACCACCGGACCGGCCACCGGTAGGATCGTCGCCGTCCGGCAAGGCGGCGTGCTCGCGACCTCCTTCCATCCCGAGATGACCGGTGACGACCGGGTGCACCGCTACTTCGTCGACATGATCCGGCGCGGACGCTGAGCGCCGCGCACGCCGAGCCGAGGGAAGACGCGCCATGTCCGGCCACTCCAAGTGGGCGACGACCAAGCACAAGAAGGCGGTGGTCGACGCCAAACGCAGCAAGCTGTTCGCCAAGCTGACCAAGAACATCGAGGTTGCCGCGCGCACCGGCGGCGGCGACCCGGCGGGCAACCCCACGCTCTACGACGCGATCCAGAAGGCCAAGCGGTCCTCGGTGCCCAACGACAACATCGACCGGGCGCTGAAGCGCGGCGCCGGGCTCGAAGGGGGCGGCGCCTCCTACGAGACGATCATCTACGAGGGCTACGGCCCGGCCGGCGTCGCCTTTCTCGTTGAGTGCCTCACCGACAACCGCAACCGGGCTGCCGGCGAGGTGCGTACCGCTTTCAACCGCAACGGAGGCTCGCTGGCCGACCCGGGCTCGGTCGCCTACCTGTTCGCCCGTAAGGGCGTGGTGCTGGTGCCCCGCAGCCAGGACGGTGGCGACCTGGTCGAGGACGACGTGATGGCCGCGGTCCTCGATGCCGGCGCCGAGGAGGTCAACGACCTGGGCGACGCCTATGAGGTGGTGTGCGAGCCCGCCGACCTGGTGGCCGTGCGCACTGCGGTGCAGGTGGCCGGGATCGACTACGAGTCGGCGGAGTCCGCGTTCGTGCCGTCGGTGTCCATCGAGATCGGCGCCGAC
>JBBSGC010000091.1:0-8022 GCA_038254525.1 Propionibacteriales bacterium
AGACCAGGTGAACGGTTCGGTGCCCAGCCACTCGGGCAGCTCGAAGGGGTCCGCTGCCTCCCACGTCGCAGGACCACTACCGGGTTCAGGCACCCCGGTCACGCACGGTGCTCAGGCACCGGGGTCGTCGAGGTCGCTCGGCAGCGCGTCATGCGGGTCGTCGGACACCTGCAGCGGAGACGTCGCCTCGTCATCCCACTCGTCGTAGGCGCCCTCCGCTCCGACGCCGCGCCGGTTGTCCAGAACCCGCGCGATGACTTCGGAGATGAGGAACAGCGCGGTCATCGGAAGCGCGAGGAACAACATGCTGACCGGGTCGGTCGACGGGGTGGCTACGGCGGCGAAGACAAAGGTGCCGACGATGATCCAGCTGCGGGCGCCGGCGAGCTGGCGGCCCTTCACCACTCCGGCCAGGTTGAGCATGACCACGAACAGCGGGATCTCGAACGCGACACCGAACACGAGGAGCATGCGCAAGATGAAGCTGAGGTAGCGGCTGACCTCGAGCAGGTTCGAGACGCCGCCTGGGGTGAAGCTGAGCAGGATGCCCAGGCCCTTGGGCAGGACGTAGTAGCCGATCGCCACTCCCGCGATGAACAACGGACCGGCGACGCCTGCGAACAGCAGCGACCAGCGGCGCTCCTTGGCGTGCAGGCCGGGGACGATGAAGGCCCAGATCTGGTAGAGCCACACCGGGCTGGCGGCGACGATGCCGGTGACCAGCGAGGTCTTCAGCTGCAGGGTCAGCGGGTCGGCGACGCCGGTCAACGTCAGCCGGGCGTCGAGACCCTGGGAGACCGCGAGCTGGGCCACGACGTCGTCGAGCGGACGCTTGAGGAAGACAAAGATGGGGTCGAAGAAGAACCACGCCACGATGGTGGCGACCAAGATCGCCAGCACCGCCTTGACCAGTCGTTTGCGGAGCTCACGCAGATGCTCGATGAGTGTCATCGAGCCGTCGAGGGAGGCCGCGCCTGCGGTGGCGCCGCCGCGTCCGCGCTTCAGCGAAAGAGCCACGGGCGCGGGTGAGCCGAGGCCCGGATCAGAGCTGCTGGTCGCGGTTGACCGGCTCCACGACGGGGTACGCGGTGGAGGCCGGCGGCATGACCGAAGACCCGGTGGGCGCCTGACCGGTGGGCGTGGTTCCGGTGGTTCCGGTGGTGTCTCCGGTGCTGGTGGTGGTCGTGGTGGGCGCCGTGGTGGTCCCCGGGGGAAGCGGGCGACCGTGCGGGTCTGTGGTCGACTCCTCGTCTTCCATCAGACCCTTGGTCTCGGCCTTGAAGATGCGCAGCGCCCGGCCGGAGCCACGGGCCAGCTCGGGGAGCTTCTTCGCACCGAAGAGCAACACCAGCACGAGCAGGATCAACAAGATCTCGGTGGGGCCCAGACTTCCCATGGCGGCATCTCCTGACAGTGAGCGACGACACCATCATACGGTCCATCACCGGGACCGCAGAGTTTCCGCGCTCACGACCCGGCGTAGGCAGCCAGCGCGGCGCGGGCGACCTGCCGCACGTCGTCGTCAACACCGGCCGGCTGCACCACTCGGGCGAGCCCTCCTTGACGGAGCACCAGCCGGCGCAACCAGCCCAGGTCGGCGACCCGCATCGTCACGCGCAGCGTCCCGTCCTCGGCCTCGACCGCCTCGTCGACCGGGTAGTACTCGGCGATCCAGCGGGCGGACTCCCGCAGCTCGAGGACCGCGACGACGTCGGCGGCACCTGGCTGGAACAAGCCTGCCGAGAGGTCCCGGCGCTCCACGTCGTCGTGCCGGGGTGCCGCTTCGTCGAGAACGGTGGCCTCGACGACCCGGTCGAGACGGAACAGCCGTACGTCCTCGGCGCGATGGCACCAGGCCTCCAGATATGGGCGCCCCTCCGCGGTCAGCAGGCGCAGCGGGTCGACGACGCGTTCGGTCCGCTCGTCGCGGGAGGGGACCAGGTAGGCGAGGTGCAACCGACGGCTCTGGTCGAGCGCCCGGCGCACGGTGGCGTGCACGCGTGGGTCAGCCCGCTCGACGTGCACCTCGACCGCAGCCGAGGCCGCCGCTCCGTCACCGGCAGCGGACTCGAGCTTGGCGAGCGCGGACTCGATGGTCGGCAGCTCGTCCGCGGTCGCGCTCTCCCGCAGGGTGCGCAGGGCGACGATCAGCGACAACGCCTCGGGAACCGAGAGCTTGAGCGGACGGGCCAGGAACTCGGTGTTGTCGACGTGGACAACCCCCTGCTCCTCCAGAGCATCCATGTCGATGTCGATCATCTCGCCGCTCACCGCCTCCGGCAGACCGCAGAACCACAGCACGTTGAGGTCGCGGATGATCTGTCTCGGGCTCACCCCGAAGTCGGCTGCGACCGAGTCGACGGGAACGCCTTCGTGTCGTCGCAGGTACGGCACGAGTGCGAGCATTCGCGGCACCTGCTCTCGGGCGCTGGTCGTCACGCGACGTTCTCCCCTGCCGCACCACGCAGCACCGCGACGACGGCATCGCGCAACGCGGCCGGTTCCTCGACCACGACATCGGCGCCATAGCCGGCGATCTCCTCGGCGGTCTCCCAGCGTCCCGCATAACCGAACCGGATCCGGTCGAACCCGTCGTCGGCCGGGTCGACGGAATCGGCTCGCCGGCGCAGTCCCCAGCCGGTGCCGGGCCGGACGCGCACGGTGGCGGTGCCCTGCGGCGGCGCGGTGGCCAAGCGCTGCGCCTCCGCGCGCAGGTCGAGGTCCTCGGGTGCGGCGTAGGAACCGGCTGGCCCGTCGGCGGTGACGTTTCCCGCGACCCGGGACAGCCGGAACATCCGGGTCGCCTCCCGGTTACGGTCGTGGCCGATCACGTACCACCGACCGTGCCAGGACAGGATCCCCCAAGGCTCGAGGTGCCGCAGCGACCTCGGCTGCCCGGAGCGCGCGTAGTCGAAGGCCACCGGCGTGCGTGAGATCACCGCGTCCCACAACGGCTCGAAGCTGTCCTCCCCGGCCGCCAGCCGCGGCTCCACCAGGGCAAGCGCGTCGGGTTCGACCGCTACTCCGGCCGCCTTGAGCTTGACCAGCGCCGCGGACGTCTGCTCCGCGAGCCGGGCATGCTGCCAGACCCGCGCGGCCAGCCCCACGACCGCTGCCTCGTCCGGCTCGAGCGCGATCTCCGGCAGCTCGAACTCGTCCCGCCGGATCCGGTAACCCTGGTCGTCGTCGAACACCGGGTCGAAGCTGCCGACCTCGATCGCGATCCCGATCTCGCGCAGTTCCTCCTTGTCGCGCTCGAACATCCTCTCGAACGCTTCGTCGCTCTGGTCGTGGTAGCCCTCGACGACCTGGCGGATGCGCTCCTTGGTGAGGAACTGACGGCTCACGAGCAGGGCGATCACCAGGTTCATCAGCCGCTCGCTCTTGCGCCTGCTCACCCGGGGGGACCCCCTTCCTGGCGGTGACGTTACACGTCTGGTGCTGCGTAGGCTGCCGGCCATGATCCGCTGGCGCACAGGCACCGTCACCGGGGTCGCGTCGACCTGGGCCGGAGTCCAGGAGCTGGACGTGGAGCTGTCCGGCGACCTTGTGACGGACCTCGCCGACGGGACGGTCGACGCCACTGGACGGTCGGTGCGGGCGCTTGCCTACGACGACCTCGTCGGCACCGCGCAGGTCGGCGACCGGGTGCTGCTTAACATCGGTGCGCTGGCGATGGGCCTGGGCACCGGTGGCCACGCGCTCGTCGTGGCCGTCCCGGACCGGCTGCCGCCCGACCCGCCGCCGGCGCCTGGCCACCTGGTGAAGGCGCGCTACACGCCCTTGCAGACGACAGTTCTCGGGGCGGACGAGCAGGAGTCTCCCGACCACCGGGCCCTGCGTGCGGCTGACGACCTCGGCGCGATGCCCGTGGTGTTGGCCGACCTGCACTCCGCGTTGCCGGCGATCGTGGCGGGCGCGCGGGCCGAGCGGCCCGACGTACGCGTGGTCTACGTGATGACCGACGGGGGCGCGCTGCCGCTGGCCTACTCCCGCACCGTCGCGCGGCTCGCCGCGACCGGGCAGCTCGCTGCGTCGGTGACCGTCGGCCAGGCCTACGGGGGCACCGCCGAGGCCGTGACCCTGCACTCGGGGCTGCTGGCCGCTCGACACGTCCTGCATGCGGACCTCGCCGTGGTGGTGCAGGGTCCGGGCAACCTTGGCACCGGCACCAGGTGGGGCTTCTCGGGGGTGGCCGCCGGCGAGGCGGTCAACGCCGCGGCGGTTCTCGGGGGTCGTCCGGTGGCCTGCCTACGGGTGTCCGAGGCCGACACCCGCGAACGCCACCGCGGCGTCTCCCACCACAGCCGCACCGCCTACGGCCGGGTCGCTCTGCTGCCCGCCGACGTGGTGGTTCCGATCCTCGACGGCTCGTTCGGGGTGCTGGTCCGGCGGCAGGCGGCCGAGCTCGGCCGCCTGCACCGGTTGGTCGAGGTGGAGGTGGACGGGCTACGTGCAGCGCTGGTCGGGTCCCCGGTCCGGCTGTCGACCATGGGCCGGGGTCTTGACGACGATGAGGCGGCCTTCCTCACCGCGGCCGCCGCCGGCCGCCACGCAGCCCGCCTGCTCCCTCCACCCGCCGATCCGTGAGTTTCCGACCACCGATCCGTGAGTTTTCGACCACCGATCCGTGAGTTTCCACCCGCCGATCCGGAAGTTCTCGACCGCCCATTCAGGAAGTTCGGTCAGCCGGCAGCCAGGATGTCGACGGCGAACAGCAGGGTCGCGTTCGCCGGGATCTGCGGCGGAGACCCCTGCTTGCCGTAGGCGTCGTCCGAAGTGCACTCGAGGACGACTCGGCTGCCGACGGTCTGTCCAGGCAGCAGCTTGTCCCAGCAGGGGATCACCCCGCCGGCGCCGATCTTGGTGCTGAACGGGCTTCCCTTGTCCCACGAAGAGTCGAAGGTCGTGCCGCCGGGATAGACCTGCCCCAGGTACTGCACGGTGATGGTCTGGCCCTTCGCCACCTTCGCGCCCTTGCCCGAGATGAGAACTGTCGCCGTGCTCTTGGTGATCGTCTTCGGCGTGTCCGGAGTCGCCTTGAACCCCGACGGCACGCCCTTGGTGAGCACGAGCGTGGGCAGGGCCTTCGGCGGCGTCTGCGGGGTGCCGGTCGCGTGGGAGGCGCCGGCGCTGATGATGTCGATGACGAAGACCAGGGTGTCGTCCTTGCCGATGCCCGCGCTCGGCACGCCACCGGAAGGGCCGTAGCCGTCGGCCGCCGCAACTGCGGCCACCACGCGGCTGCCAACGGTCTGACCGACGACAGCCTTGGCGAAGCCGGGGATCACGCCGTCGGTGCTGAAGGTCGTGGGCTGGCCGCGCTGCCAGGAGCTGTCGAAGGTGTCGCCGGTGCGACCGAGGACACCGTCGTAGTTGACGGTGACCACGTCACCGGCGCTGACCTTCGCCCCGTCGCCCGCCGACAGCGTGTCGACTTGCGTCTTGCTGGTGGTCAGCGGGGTCGTGACATCGACGGTCGGCTCTGCGCCGAAGGCACCGCCAACGCTCACCCCATCGATGCCGGTCGCCGCCGGCTTCGAGGATGCCTCAGTGGTGCCGTTGGAGCTGCCGCTCCCGCAGCCGGCCAGCGTGACGGCGAGCAGGACAAGCAACGGAATAAGGACTCGGCGCACGGGTCGGCCAATCGTTCGTGAAGGAATAGCCGAAATCGTACCTGTCACATGCTCTCGATCAGTTTGTGGACGCGTTCGTCGTGCGAGCGGAACGGGTCCTTGCACAAGACGGTGCGCTGGGCCTGGTCGTTGAGCTT
Organism: Propionibacteriales bacterium; assembly: GCA_038254525.1. Classification (GTDB taxonomy): domain Bacteria; phylum Actinomycetota; class Actinomycetes; order Propionibacteriales; family Nocardioidaceae; genus JBBSGC01. Next base: position 5,774 of record JBBSGC010000091.1, read on the forward strand.
CAGGTGCACCCAGTCGACCGTGAAGTCGCGGCGGCGTTCCTGTGCCCGACGGATGAACTCACCGCGCAGTCGCGCGCGGGTCGTCTGCGGCGCCACCGACTTGGCGGTGAAGATCGCTAGGTCGCTCGTCGCGCGGGCCACGGCGCCGCGGCGCTCCAGTAGGTAGTAGAGCCCGCGGTCACGGTGGATGTCGTGATAGCTGAGGTCGAGCTGCGCGATCCGGGGATGTCCCCAACCGAGGTCGTGCCTGGTCCGGTAGCGCTCGATCAGCGCGTATTTGATCACCCAGTCGATCTCGCGCTCGACCAGCGAGAGGTCCTCGGACTCGACGGCCTTGAGGGTGCGCTCCCACAGGTCCAGGACCTTGTCGATCGTCGGGGTGTGCAGGTCGCGCCGGTCGACGAAGTTGCCGGCCTTCGCGAAGTACTCCGACTGGATCTCCAGTGCGCTGGCCTCCCGGCCGTTCACCAGGCGTACGCGACGGCGCCCGGTCATGTCGTGGGAGATCTCTCGGATGGCCCGGATCGGGTTCTCGAGCGTGAGGTCACGCATCACCACTCCCTCCTCGATCATCCGGAGGACCAGGTCGGTGGTCGCCACCTTCAGCAGCGTCGTGGTCTCGCTCATGTTGGAGTCGCCAACAATCACGTGCAGCCGCCGGAAGCGCTCAGCGTCGGCGTGTGGCTCGTCGCGGGTGTTGATGATCGGTCTCGACCGGGTGGTCGCGCTGGAGACCCCCTCCCAGATGTGCTCGGCGCGCTGGCTGATCGAGTAGACGGTGCCGCGCGGGGTCTGCAGCACCTTGCCGGCACCGCAGATCAGCTGTCGGGTCACCAGGAACGGGATGAGTACGTCGGCCATCCGGTTGAACTCGCCGTGCCGGCCCACCAGGTAGTTCTCATGGCAGCCGTAGGAGTTGCCGGCGGAGTCGGTGTTGTTCTTGAACAGATAGACGTCACCGACGACGCCGTCGTCGTGCAGCCGGCGTTGCGCGTCGACCAGCAGGCCCTCGAGGATGCGTTCGCCGGCCTTGTCGTGGCCGACCAGCTCGACGATGTCGTCGCACTCGGGTGTCGCGTACTCCGGATGGCTGCCGACGTCTAGATACAGCCGGGCGCCGTTGCGCAGGAACACATTGCTGCTGCGCCCCCAGGACACGACGCGACGGAACAGGTACCGGGCCACCTCGTCGGGACTCAAGCGTCGTTGGCCACGGAACGTGCACGTGACGCCGTACTCGTTCTCGATCCCGAAGATCCGCCGGTCCACCAGGACAGCGTAGGCGCAGGTTCCCCGCACCGGCTGCGCGTGCTGTCGTCGCCAGGCGGGGGCCGTCGCCGGGTCGCCGCGGGTCGTACCACCACTGGACGATGACGCGCTGCCCTTGCCCGCCCGCACCGTGGAGACACCAGAGCAACACGACGAAAGGACGCCATCATGTCTCATCGCTCTTTCACCGCCGGTGCCGCAGCACTGAGCGCTGTGGCCCTCAGCCTCACCCTGGCGCCTGCCGCTTCGGCAAGCGGCGGGGACGACCAGGTCAACCAAGGCTCATGCTCCGCAGCGTCCACCTGGAAGCTCAAGGCCGGTCCCGACGACGGACGTATCGAGATAGAGGGCGAGGTGGACAGCAACGTCGTCGGACAGATCTGGAACTGGCGGATCCTCCACAACGGCGGCGTCTCCGCACGGGGCACCAGCACCACGTCCGGGCCCAGTGGCTCCTTCGAGGTGCGACGCCGGCTGGTGAACACCGCGGGAAGTGACCAGATCGGCTGGCGGGCTCGCAACCCCAAGTCCGGTGAGGTCTGCCGCGTGGACTGACTGTTTGACAGACTTCGGATCCGACGTACGACCGGGTTCGCCCCGTCCCGGTCGACCGAGTCCCCGTCCCGGGAGTCCAGCTGCCCACTACCGAAGTCACAGCCGTGCGGCACCGTTTCCCCGGGGCCGCACGGCACGTTTCTGAGCGGCCGCGCCGGCGGCACCGGTTCGGACCGGTGGCCCAGTTCCTCGCGGCGGGGATCGTCGCCCTGGTCGTGCTGATCGTGGTCTCGGGGTGGTTCGGGCAACGGGCAGCGGTGACGCAGGCGGTCGAGGATGCAGAGCGGACCACTCAGGTGCTCGCGCCGTCGGCGGTCCAACCCGCCCTCACCCGTGGTCTGGTCGACGGCCGCGCTGCGGCTCTCGACCGGTTCGACCGGCTCGTCCGAAGCCGGATCCTGATCGGCGACGTCCTGCGCGTGAAG
>JBBSGC010000092.1:0-7997 GCA_038254525.1 Propionibacteriales bacterium
GATAACAGGCTGATCTTCCCCAAGAGTTCATATCGACGGGATGGTTTGGCACCTCGATGTCGGCTCGTCGCATCCTGGGGCTGGAGTAGGTCCCAAGGGTTGGGCTGTTCGCCCATTAAAGCGGCACGCGAGCTGGGTTTAGAACGTCGTGAGACAGTTCGGTCCCTATCCGCCGCGCGCGCAGGAAACTTGAGAAAGCCTGTCCCTAGTACGAGAGGACCGGGATGGACGAACCTCTGGTGTGCCAGTTGTTCTGCCAAGAGCACGGCTGGTTAGCTACGTTCGGAAACGATAACCGCTGAAAGCATCTAAGCGGGAAGCGTGTTTCAAGATGAGGTTTCCCACAGGGTCAACCTGGTAAGGCCCCCAGAAGATGACTGGGTTGATAGGCCGGAGGTCGAAGGCAGCGATGCACGCAGCCGACCGGTACTAATAGGCCGAGGGCTTGTCCCACAATTCATGCTACGCGTCCACTGTGAGGTTCCCGAGATACGATCGGGCCACCCGTCACATCTCCATAGAGTTTCGGCGACCATGGCGAAAGGGAAACACCCGGCTCCATTCCGAACCCGGAAGTTAAGCCTTTCAGCGCCGATGGTACTGCAGGGGGGACCCTGTGGGAGAGTAGGACGTCGCCGGACAAATCTTGATGTGGGGGCTGCCGTCCGGCAGCCCCCACATTTGTCTGTGTGCAGCCCAGTCACCCTGGCCCGGCGGCCACCGGAGAGGCAGAGCGACCATGGCCGAACGACAGCCTCGCCAAGGGCGAGACCGGCGCGCGGCCGAGCCAGGACGCGGCGGCGGGACACCGCCGGCCCGCTCGTCGTCGGGGAAGGGGCAGCGGTCTGACCGGCAGCCGTCGGGTCGAACCACGGCAAGCAGCCGCGAGGCTTCCGGGCGGGCCAAAGACAGGTTTCGAGGCGACCGGCCTCCCGGGTCGGTGGGCGGTTCACGCTCCGGCGTTGGTCGTCGGTCGGCGATGGACCAGCCCAGGAGCCAGTCTCGATCGGGTGCCCCGGGGCGCCGGGATCAGCGCAGCTCGCGCGGCAATGCGCCGGTTGCTGCGCCGAAGGGCGGGCCGCCGGAGATCCCGGACGGGGTCACCGGACAGGAGCTCGACCGCTTCGTGCTGCGCGCGCTGTCCGGACTTCCGTCACGGGTGGCCGGACAGGTCGCGGCGCACCTGGTCATGGCGGGGCGCCTTGTGGACGAAGATCCTGAGCGGGCCTACCAGCACGCCCGAGCGGCGCGCGGCCTGGCGGGGCGGGTAGCCGTGGTCCGCGAGGCAGTCGGGGAGACTGCGTACGCAAGCGGGCGCTACCAGGAAGCGCTGGCTGAGCTGCGAGCAGGGCGGCGAATCAACGGCTCAGCCGACTACCTGCCGATCATGGCTGACTGTGAGCGAGCTCTGCGCCGCCCACTGCGTGCCCTTGAGCTTGCGAAGGATCCGCAGGTGGCCGGGCTGGACCCCGCCGGACAGGCGGAGATCACGATCGTTGCGGCCGGCGCCCGCCGCGACCTGGGCCAGCTCGAGGCTGCGCTGCAGCTGTTGGAGACCGCGCCGCTGGCGTCTCGCGCCCGGCAGCCGTGGGTAGCCAGGCTCCGCTACGCCTACGCGGACGCGCTGGCCGCGGCCGGGCGGGGACCCGACGCGGTCACCTGGTTCCATCGCACAGTTGCTGTCGACGGACAGCGAGCGACCGACGCGGAGGAACGCCTCGCTGAGCTCGAGCAGGCCGAACTTCGTTGACCGGCTGCTCCCGCGGCGCGTGGTCGGGGTGCGGCCGGTGTTCCACAGTCCTGCGCCCACGACCACCGCGGGAGCCAACGCGCACGCATGCTGAAATTGGAGGTGGGCGAATGGATGTCGACGAGTCATCGGTCAACTCGGTAGTGCTGCGCGGTCGGGTCAGCAGTCATCCACAGGAGCGTGAGCTATTTAGCGGCGACCGCCTGGTCAGCGTGCGGCTGGTGGTCCCACGGCCGTCGCCGCGGCGTCCGCGGGCGGACCGCCGCCGCGTCCCCACCGTCGACACCTTCGAGTGTGTCGGCTGGACCGTTCGGGCCGGCAAGGCCCTGAAGACGTTGTCCCCCGACGACCAGGTCATCGTCAGCGGTTCCCTGCGTCGCCACTTCTGGCGCGCCGGCGGAGCTGTCGCCAGCCGGGTCGAGGTGGAGGTCGGGTCCGTGCGCAGGGTCCGCGGCAGCGCCGCCAGTGCGGTCAGCGCAGGTCGTCAGCGCCGCCAGGCCAGTGACGCATGACCAACCCGATCCGAGGCTTTGGCTGGAACGACGTGGCCTTCGCCGGCAGCAGCTGCCCGCGTACCGCCGCATCGAAGACGGCATCCATGGGCGGCGGCGGCAGCAGCACGGCGGCCCCTCCTTCAGCGCGAGCCCGGGCGACTGCAACGGCCGCGTCGTGGGTGTAGCCGACGTCTGACTCCGTCACCGCCCATCTCGGCAGCCAACAGCTGTGCAGGTGAGCGACCGCCAAGCTGGGACTCGGGCACTCGGCTGGGTCGATCGCGCCGTCACCTTCTACGGCGAGCCAGTGGTCGCCGTCAGTGACGACGCAACGCGCGCGGGGCGGCGTCAGCAGGTCGATGTCGTGTTGCAGGAACATCTCGGCCTGCACCGCGTCGACCACCCGAGCCGAGAGTCCGGGTGTGGCGCCGACCGTCGCCAGCTTCAGACCCTTGAGCACCCGGTGGATGGCCCGGAGTCGAAGTCCGAAGTCGCCGACGTCGACCAGCATGCCGAGCCCCCGGCTGGCGGGTCGCAGCCGTGGAGCCGCGCCATCGTCGGGGCCGACGCCGGGGCCTCTCGACCGCACCGCCTGCTCGCGACGAAGCACCTCCCGGAATGCCGCATAGCGGTGATGACCGTCGGCGAGCAACAACCGGGTTCCCGTGAGCTGATGCTGCACCTGGGAGACTGCGCCAGGATCCATGACCCCCCACAGGGAGTGCTCGGCGCCATCGTCGGTGCAGAACCTGCTCAACGGCTCCCCGTGGAGGATCTCGCGCACCAACCTTCGGTACTCCTCGCTCGCGTGATGGATGGTGACGACCGGCTCCGGCTGACCGGAGAACGCCCTCAACAGTTGGACTTGACGACGCACGGCGGCCTCGGTGACCGACTCGTGTGGCAAGACGATGCGCTCTTCGGATTCGTGCAAGGAGACTGCGGCGACCAGACCCACGAGGGTCTGGTCAGTAGCCTGCCGCCGGTAGACGTACATCGCTGGCTGCTCGTCCCGGACCAGCGTCCCGTCAGCGCGCCAGCGCGCCAGTCGTCGGGTCACCCGCCTCGCAACGCTGTAGTCGTCGCTGGTCAATGCCGGCTCCATCAGCCGCAGCACGTGCCGTGGCGACAGCCCATCCAGCTGCTGCGCGGGATCGGCCAGCGCGTCGAGCGGCGGCGAGGTGACCGTCGCCAGGTCGATGCCGGCGGCGAAGCGCCATCCGCGAAACGGCTCCACCTGCAGGCCACTCGTCCGGTCAGGCAGCGGAGCGGTCACCGGCGCATCCTAGGTGGCCCGGATCTAGGCTGGGCCGGCGCCGGCACGGCCCTGCGGCGACCAACACGAAGAGCGGGGACCCGAAGTGACCGACCCGGGCAGTGAGCGGCGGCGCGGCCGGGACGTGCACCGGCTGGCGCAGAGCCGTGGCGCACTGGTGGCGGGCTACGACCTGGCGATGCTCGACCTCGACGGCGTCGTCTATCGAGGCCAGGAGGCCATCGCCGGTTCGCCGGAGGCGGTTGCCCGGATCAAGGAATGCGGACTGCACGTGGCCTTTGTCACCAACAACGCGGCGCGTCCCCCCTCCGCGGTGGGCCGACACCTGCGCTCGCTGGGCATCGACGCAGCCGACGGCGACGTGGTGACCTCGGCGCAGGCGGCCGCGCGGTTGGTTGCTGACCGGGTACCGCGCGGCGCCAAGGTCCTCGTGGTCGGCGGGGAGGGCCTCCGCATCGCCCTCGAAGAGCACGGTCTGCTGGGCGTGGACAGCCTGGCCGCCGGCCCCGAGGCGGTGGTCCAGGGCTTCCATCCCGAGGTCGGATGGACAGTGTTGGCCGAGGCGGCGTACGCGGTCGCCGCCGGTCTGCCGTGGGTGGCCAGCAACATGGACCGGACCATCCCCACCGCGCGGGGCGTCGCGCCGGGCAACGGGACGCTGGTGGCCGCCGTCATGGCCACCACCGAAGTCCGCCCCGTCGTGGCCGGCAAGCCAGAGCCCGCCCTCTTCGACGAGACGCTGCTCCGGGTCGGCGGGTCCCGGCCGCTGGTCATCGGCGATCGCCTCGACACCGACATCGCGGGGGCGAACAGGGTGAGTGCGGACAGCCTGCTGGTGCTCACGGGCGTGACCGACCTGTCGGCGCTCGCGGCCGCCGCGCCGGCCGACCGACCGACATTCGTGGCGGCTGACCTCGACGGCCTCTGGGCGGTCCACGCCCCCGTCGTGGACGACGGAGAAGGCGTGCGCTGTGCAGGCTGGCGCTGCGTCGTGGAAAACGACCGGGTGACGGCGCGGCTGTCTGCGGGGCGCCCGACCGATGGCGGACCGGTTGCCGCGACTCCGGTCGACGCCGGCCCGACGGCGCTCCTGCGTGCTGCCGTCTCGGCTGCGTGGGCGCGCCAGGATCGGCCGACGGCGACATCGACTCGCCCGGAGCTCGAGATGAGCGCCGTGCGCGGGGCGCTCGACGAGATCATGGAGCAACACCGGAGCTGAAGCGCCTGCCACCGCCGAGCGGAGGCGGCGGCTGGCGAGCGACGAGGAGGACCGCATGCAGTCATCGACGGACGCCGAGCCGCCCGCAAGCGACCGTTCAGCCGACGAGGTCCAGGCGGTCCGGTCCGTCTTGCTGCTACTGAACGAGCTCGACGGGGTGCCGGTGGAAGAACACGTCAGGGTGTTCGACGACGTGCACCGCCGGCTCAGGGACAGCCTCATGGATGCCGCGGACGTCAGGGCGACGGCGGATACCCCCGCCGAGGGCATCCCCGCGCCCGGTCGCTGAACGGAAGGCATGCCGACATGCCACGCCGGCAGCGCCTGGACGCAGAGCTGGTGCGCCGTGGCCTCGCCCGTTCCCGGGAGCAGGCCGTGGTTCTGATCGATTGCGGACGAGTGAGCGTGGCGGGCATGTTGGCCGGCAAGCCAGCCACCGCGGTCACGAGCGACGTCGCGATCGTGGTGCATACGGAGTCCGACCGGCCGGACTACGCCTCGCGCGGCGGCCACAAGCTAGCCGGCGCGCTGGCCGCGTTCGCCCCCCAGGGCCTGCAGGTCCACGGCAAGCGCTGCCTCGATGCGGGAGCGTCCACTGGTGGGTTCACCGACGTGCTGCTGCGAGCCGGGGCGCGGGAGGTGGCGGCCGTCGACGTCGGCTACGGGCAGCTGGCCTGGGAGCTGCAGCGCAACGAAAGAGTGCGCGTCCACGACCGGGTCAATGTCCGCGAGCTCACCCTCGAGCACATCGGGGACCCGGTCGACCTGCTCGTCGCAGACCTGTCGTTCATCTCCTTGCGGCTCGTCCTCCCGGCACTCGCCGGGGTGACCCGGCCGGGCGGCGACCTGGTGCTCATGGTGAAACCGCAGTTCGAGGTCGGCCGTGAGCTGCTCGGCCGTGGTGGGGTGGTGCGTAACCCGGACCTGCACGCCGCCGCCGTGCTGACGGTGGCGGGCGCGGCGATGGAGCTGGGTTGGGGCACCCGGGCGGTCTGCGCGAGTCCGCTGGCCGGGCCGGCCGGCAATGTTGAGTACTTTGTGTGGCTGCGGCGCGACGCGCCGGCCGCCACCGAGCAGGCGGTCGCCGCAGCCGTCGCCACCAGACCGCCGGGTGCCAGACCTCCGGGTGAGAGGGTGGCGCGGTGACGGCCACTTCACCTCCCGCCGACGGCGGACAACGGCGGGTCCTCGTCGTCGCGCACACCGGGCGCGCCGCCACGACGTCGGTCGCACTCGACTTCTGCCAGCGGGTCACCGCGGCCGGGTTGGCGGTGCGGCTGCTCGACGACGAGGCAGCGGAGCTCGGCGCGGAGGTGGGTCGCCGGGCTGAGGTGGTGCCGGTCGACGAGTCGGCGGCCGACGGATGCGAGCTCGTCGTGGTCTTCGGGGGAGACGGCACCATCCTGCGCGGCGCCGAGCTGGCGCGGCCATCGTCGGCACCGCTGCTCGGCGTCAACCTGGGCCACGTCGGGTTCCTCGCCGAAGCCGACGTCGAGGACATGGAGTACACGGTCGAGCAGGTGGTCAACCGCACGTACTCGGTCGAGGAGCGGCTGACCATCGACGTCACCGTCTCGGTCGACGGCGGGATCCGCAGCCGCAACTGGGCGCTCAACGACGCCAGCGTCGAGAAGGCCGCCCGCGAGCGGATGCTGGAGCTGGTGGTCGAGGTCGACTCCCGTCCGGTCTCCAGGTTCGGGTGCGACGGGGTGGTCTGCGCCACCCCCACGGGGTCGACGGCCTACAACTTCTCCGCCGGCGGACCGATCGTGTGGCCGGAGGTGGCCGCGCTGCTGATGGTGCCGATCTGCGCGCACGCGCTGTTCGCGCGACCCATGGTGGTGTCACCGGATGCTGTGCTGGCCATCGAGGTGCTGCCCTACGGCGGCGCGACCGGGGTGCTCTGGTGCGACGGGCGGCGCACTACACCGCTGCCCACCGGTGCGCGGGTGGAGGTGCGCCGCGGCAGCCGCCCGGTACGGCTGGCCCGCATGCACGCCGCAAGCTTCGGCGACCGCCTGGTACGCAAGTTCGGGCTGCCAGTGACCGGGTGGCGCGGCGGCGCCGCGGCCAGCCGCGAGACGAGAGCCCGGGCGGACGGCTGAGTCCATGTGGCGGGAGATCCGGCTGGAAGCGCTCGGTGTGATCGAGGAGGCGGTGCTCGAGCTGCGCCCTGGCTTCACGGTGATCACCGGTGAGACTGGCGCCGGCAAGACTCTGGTGGTGACCGCGCTGGGCCTGCTCCGCGGTGCGCGGGCCGACCCCGGGCTCGTCCGGCACGGCGCGAGTCGCTGCCGCGTCGAGGCCCGGGTTCAGGTCGGCGACCTGGCGGAGGTCACCCGGCGCACCGACGAAGCGGGTGGGGACGTCGACGACGGCGAGCTGATCCTCGCCCGCACGGTCACCGCGGAGGGGCGTTCGCGCGCCTACGTTGGTGGAGCCGGGGTGCCGGCGGGCACTCTAGCGTCGGTCACCGAGCTGTTGGTCGCGGTGCACGGACAGAGCGACCAGCATCGCCTGCTGAGAGCGGCTGCCCAGCGTGCGGCCCTTGACCGCTATGCCGGGACACCGGTGGCCGAGCTGCTCGCCGGCTACCAACCTGCCTACCGTCGCCGTCGGGAGGTGACCGCAATTCTGCACGAGCTCGTCGACCGGGCGACCGAGCGCCAGCGGGAGCTGGAGCTGTTGCGGCTGGGCCTCGACGAGATCGCGGCCGTCGAGCCGCAGCCCGGCGAGGACGAGCAGCTGCGGGCTGAGGAGGACCGGCTGGCGCACGTTGAGGCGCTGCGGGCTGCGACCTCCTCGGCACACGTCGGACTGGCCGGGGGCGACGAGTCCGCTGCCGACGCGGCCGGCGCCGACGCGGCCACATTGCTGGCGACCGCCCGACGGGTTCTCGACGCCGAGCGCGGCCATGATCCGGCCGTCGCGGTCTTCGCCGACCGCGCCGCCGACCTCTCCTACCAGCTCGTCGACCTCGCCGCCGACCTCGCCGCCTACTCGACCGACGTGGACGCGGACCCGGCCCGGCTGGCCGCCGTGCAGGAGCGACGGTCATTGCTGGCGGCGCTGGCCCGCCGCTACGGCAGCGGCGCCGACGACGTGTTGGCCTGGGCGCGGACCTCGGCCCGGCGGCTCAGCGAGCTCGAAGGTGACGACGACCGCATCGACACGCTGCGAGCCGAGGGCGACGTGCTGACCGATCGGCTGCTCACCATCGCGACCGAGCTGTCGCGGGCCCGCCAGAGCGCGGCAGCA
>JBBSGC010000093.1:0-7911 GCA_038254525.1 Propionibacteriales bacterium
GCTAGCCGGAAGGCGCCGGTGTCCTCGGTCCAGCCGATCAGCCCGTTGACGCCGTCGCCGTCCTCGGCGAGCACCAGACCTCCGTACGGCGTGACGTGCACGTTGTCGGGCCCGTCGAAGTAGTCGGTCGGCAGCTTTGGCTCCTTCGCGGGGCGGTCGGCTGCGTCCCGGTCGGTGCGGTACCTCAGCAGACGCTGGTCCACCCGAGCGACCGGCGCGTGAGGACGAGGTGAACAGCCCGTGGCGACCCCGTGGCAGGCGCAAGCTCCGGCTCAGGTCACCCGCTTACCGTCGCGGCGGTAGGCCCAGCCGGCCAGCACGGTCATCACCGCAGCCCAAGCAGCCACGACCAGCCAACCCTGCGGGCTCCAGCTGCCGCCGAGGATCGTCGTGCGTCCGGCCTGCACGAGCCAGTACGACGGAAGCCACTCGCCGAAGGACTTCAGCCATCCGTCGAGCGGGAACCAGGAGCCACCGAGGAAGGCGAACAGCGAGGCGATGCCACCCAGGGCCGGGCCCATGCTGTCGGGGCTTAGCAGGTGCCCCATGACGACGCCGAGCGCGGCGAATGGCACGAGTCCGACGAGGATCAGCCCGCTCATTTGAGCCCAGTTGCCGAGTGGCAGCCGGACGCCCAGGGCGATGCCCGCCGAGTACAGGAGCACCATGCTCAGCAGCGCCATCACGTAGGAGGTGACGACCTTGCTGCGGAAGTAGCCGCTCGTGGTCAGCGGCGTGACGCGCAGCTGCCGGATCCAGCCGGCCTGCCGCTCGGTCGAGATCCGGGCGCCGCCGGCGAGCACCGACATCATCGCGCCCCAGCCGGCCATCGAGACCATGTAGTACTCGGTGAAGCTGATGCCGGCCAACGGCATCACGGTGCCGCTGTTGCTGCCGCCGACCAGGAAGAACATCACCAGTGGGAAGGCCAACGAGAAGATGAAGAAGCGCCGGTTGCGCAAGGTCCGCAGCAGCTCATAGCGCACGTAGGTCACGTTGCTCATGAGCTGACCTCCAGCGAGTCGGTAGTCGAGTCAGGGAGCCTCCCGGCTGCGGGGTCGCGGGTGAGCTCGAGGAACGCGGCCTCAAGGCCGGCGCTGCTGATCTCGATGTCGCGGACATCTGGCTGCTCCCTGAGCAGCGCCTTGATGGCGGCGTCGGAGTCGCCGCAGCTCAGCACGACGGCATCGCCGTGGCTTTCGACATCGGTCACGCCCGGCAGCTTCCCCAACGAGCTCAGGTCGGCGCCGGGTAGCGTCGCCCTGATCACCCGCCCGCCCACCTTGGCCTTGATCTCGGTCGTCGGGCCGTCAGCCACGATCCTGCCCTGGGCCATCAGCACGATCCGGTCAGCGAAGTCGTCTGCCTCCTCGAGGTAGTGCGTGGCGAAGACGATGGTGCGCCCGCTCGCGGCGTACGCGCGCATGGCGGCCCAGAACGCGCGCCGGCTCTCCACGTCCATCGCCACCGTCGGCTCATCGAGCACCAGCAGCTGGGGGTTGCTGATCACCGCGACCGCGAAGCGCACGCGCTGGGACTGTCCACCGGACAGCTTCTGGGTCGGTCGGCCGGCGATGTCGGCAACCTGAGCGGACTCCAGCACCTCGTCGACCGGCAACGGGTGAGGATAAAGCGAGGCCAGCATGGTGAGCAGCTCGCGCACAGTGAGGTAGGCAGGGAGCGACCCGGTCTGCAGCATGGCCCCGATGGCGCCTGCGGCCACCGCCTCGGTGGCGGACCGGCCGAACACGCTGACGGTGCCGCGGTCGGGGCGGCTCAGGCCCAGGACCATGTCTATGGTCGTGGACTTCCCGGCGCCGTTAGGCCCCAGCAGGGCGACCGTGGAACCGGGGGCGATCTGGAGATCGACCCCGTCGACGGCTCGCACCGCATCGAAGCGCTTGTGCAACCCGTCGAGGACTATGCCGTCGGTGGAGGCAGGAGGTGCGGTCATGACGTCGACGTTGGCAGCGTCGGCCGCGGTGTGACCATGACAAACGTCGTGAGGTCGGGGTGAGAACCGCGAGCGGGTGAGACACGGATCTCAAAAGTGGTCACGGTCGGCGTGTCCCACTACCGTGCGGGCAGTGAAGATAGCGGTCGTCGCCGAGAGAGCAGACGCCGAGGCTCGGGTGGCGCTGGTCCCAGACCTCGTCGAAAAGCTCACCCAGCTGGGCTACCAGGTCGTCTTGGAGCCGGGTGCCGGCAACGCCGCCAACTTCTCCGACGCCGACTACGTCGCAGTGGACGCCGCGGTCGCCGCCGACGCCCTCGCCCAGGCCGACGTGGTGCTGGCGGTGCAACCACTGCGCCCCGAGCAGGTACGCATGCTGCGCTCAGGTGCTTCGGTGCTCTCTTTCCTGCCCACCGCCTCGGCGCACGACACGGTGGTCGACCTGCGCGACTGCGGCGTGACGTCGTTCGCCCTCGAGCTGGTGCCCCGGATCTCGCGCGCCCAGTCGATGGATGCGTTGTCGTCGCAGTCACTGGTCTCGGGCTACCGATGCGCCGTTGTGGCCGCGGGCCTGCTCCGCCGGTTCTTCCCGCTCAACATGACTGCGGCTGGCACCGTGCCACCCGCCGAGGTGGTCGTGCTGGGCGCCGGCGTCGCCGGCCTGCAGGCCATCGCTACGTGCAAACGGCTCGGCGCGGTCGTCAAGGGCTACGACGTGCGGGCCGCCGCGGCGGAGGAGATCCGCTCCATGGGGGCCACCGCGATCGAGCTCGACCTGGAGACGCTGGAGGGGGCCGGCGGCTATGCCCGCGAGATGACCGAGGACCGGGCCGACCGGCAGCGCTCACTCCTCGCGCCCTACATCGCGGGCGCTGACGCGCTGATCACGACCGCGGCGGTGCCGGGACGTTCGGCTCCGCTGCTCGTGACCCGCGAGATGGTGGCGGCGATGCGGCCGGGATCGGTGGTGGTGGACCTCGCGGCGGAGAGCGGCGGCAACGTCGAGGGTTCGGAGCCGGGCCGCGTCGTAGCGGTGGGCGCCGCCCAGGTCTGGGGTGCTCGCAACGTCCCGAGCTCGATGCCCGGCCCGGCAAGCCGACTGCTCGCCGCCAATATCGTCAACCTGGTGACACTGATGACCGTGGACGGGGAGTTCGCCCCGGACTTCGCGGACGAGATCGTGGCGGGCTCGTGTGTCACGCACGCCGGCGAGATAGTGCACGAACCCACCCGCGCGCTGCTCGAGCCCACTGAGGAGTCCTCGGAATGAACGAGTCCGTGACCTGGCTGACGATCTTCATCCTCAGCATCTTCGTCGGCGTCGAGGTGATCGCCAAGGTCTCCACAACGCTGCACACGCCGCTGATGTCTGGCGCCAACGCGATCCACGGCATCATCTTGATCGGCGCCATCTTGGTCACGGGCACCACGCAGTCGACCGGGGCGCTGGTCGTGGGCCTGCTGGCGGTGGTGCTCGCGACCATCAACATGGTCGGTGGCTTCCTGGTGACCGACCGGATGCTCGAGATGTTCAGGCCGCGGCGTCCGACACCATCCGACGCCACGCCCAAACGCCAGGACACCGCATGATCCCCAGCTGGGTGCAGCTTGCGTACCTGCTTGCTGCTGTCTGCTTCATCATGGCCCTCAAGGGGTTGTCGTCGCCACGAGGAGCGCGTCGCGGCAATGCCCTTGGTGCGGCCGGCGCGCTGATCGCCTGCGTGGTCGTGTTCTTCGAAGGCGGCCTGCACCACCTCGTGCCGATTCTCATTGCGGTCGCCGTCGGCGCGGCTCTCGGGGCCGCGACCGCCCAGCGGGTGCAGATGACCCAGATGCCGCAGCTGGTGGCGCTGTTCAACGGCGTGGGTGGTGGCGCAGCCGCGCTCGTGGCCCTGCTGGAGCTGAGCGACCTGCTGCCCACCGATGGCTCTGGCGAACGGTTCGCCCTGGCGGCCACGGCCTTCACGATCGTGGTGGGGTCGGTCAGCTTCGCGGGCTCCCTGGTCACCTTCGCCAAGCTGCAGGAGCTCATCACGACCCGGCCGGTCGTCTTCCCGGGCCTGCCGGTCGCCTTCGGCGCCGCTCTGCTGGCCGCTCTCGCGCTCGCCGTGCTGGTGGTCGCCCGGCCGGCGCTGTGGATGGGCGTTGTCCTGGGGCTCGTGGGCCTCGCGGTGGGCGTGCTGCTGGTGCTTCCGGTGGGTGGCGCCGACGTGCCCATCGTGATCTCCCTGCTCAACGCGTTCACCGGGCTCAGCGTGGCCGCCGGAGGCTACGTGCTGGGCAACACCTTGCTGCTCGTCGGCGGCACGTTGGTCGGGGCGTCCGGCACGTTCCTCACCAAGCTGATGGCCTCGGCGATGGGCCGCTCGCTGACCCACACGTTGTTCGGCGCCCTGCAGGGTGGCTCGACCCTGGGTGGGGGTGAGATCAGTGACCGACCGGTCAGGTCCGCCGGCCCCGAGGACGTCGCGATCCTGCTCGCGTACGCCCAGCGCGTCATCGTGGTCCCTGGCTACGGCCTGGCGGTGGCGCAGGCGCAGCACACCCTGCGGGAGCTGGTCGACGTGCTCGGCGAGCGCGGCGTCAGTGTCGACTACGCCATCCACCCAGTGGCCGGCCGGATGCCGGGCCACATGAACGTGTTGCTGGCCGAGGCGCAGGTGCCCTACGAGCAGCTGGTTGAGATGGAGCGAATCAACGGCGACTTCAAGCAGGCCGACGTGGTGCTCGTCGTCGGGGCCAACGACGTGGTCAACCCGGCGGCCAGGACCACGCCGGGGGCACCGATCTACGGCATGCCGATCCTCAACGCCGACCAGGCGCAGCAGGTGGTCTTCATGAAGCGTTCGATGCGGCCTGGGTTCGCGGGCATCGACAACGAGCTGCTGTTCGACGCCAAGACGACGCTGCTGTTCGGCGACGCCAAGGAGACGATGGGCAAGCTGCTCAACGCGGTGAAGGCGCTGTAGCGGCGGTTCGCCGTACGCGCGCACCACTGGCTGCCTGGCGGACTCAGACGACGCCGTACAACCGGTCGCCGGCGTCGCCCAGGCCCGGCACGATGTAGCCGCGCTCGTTGAGCCGCTCGTCGAGGGCGGCGGTCACCAGCGACACCGGCGCCGCCGTGCTCGTCGTCTCGTTCTCGAGGTGCTCGATGCCCTCCGGGGCGCTCAGCAGAGTGATCGCGGTGATGGTCTCGGCGTCGCGTCGCACGAGGAACTCGACGGCCGCGGCGAGCGTCCCGCCGGTCGCGAGCATCGGGTCGAGCACGAAGCAATGCCGTCCCGCAAGGTTCTCGGGCAGCCGCTCGGCGTAGGTCGACGCGAGCAGCGTCTCCTCGTTGCGGATCATGCCAAGGAATCCGACCTCCGCCGTGGGCAGTAGTCGCTGCATGCCCTCGAGCATGCCCAGACCCGCCCGCAGGATCGGCACCACGAGTGGCTTCGGCGCGCGCAGCCGGACGCCGGTCGCCGGACCGACCGGAGTGCGCACAGTGACCGGCTCGGTTCGCACGTCGCGGGTGGCTTCGTAGGCCAGCAGCGTGACGAGCTCCTCGGTCAGGCGGCGGAACGTCGGCGAGTCGGTCCGCTCGTCGCGCAACGCGGTGAGCTTGTGAGTGATCAGCGGGTGGTCCGCGACATGGACGCGCATGGCTGGCCACCCTAGTGCCGCGCTCGGTGTTGGGCACCCGCGGATCATCCCTACCCCTGCGCGGTTTCCTCTGTCACCATCGAGGGCGGGACCTGCCCGCTGGTGGTGTGGCATAAGGAGGCGGAATGCCGGACAGTGCTGTGGATTTCGCGCTCGTGGCCTACCGCGACGAGGGCATCTGGCAGGTGCAGCCGCTTCCCCTGCGCGCCGGCGAGGACCTCGACGAGCTGATCCTCGCCCTGCGGCCTTGGCCGTCGGACACCGGCGCCCTCGGCTTCGTCTCCGTCGACGAGGACTTCTTCGTGCTGGCACGGGTGCTGGGGCCCGACGTACGCCTCCTGCTGTCGGACATCACCGCAGCGACCGAGTGGCCGCTGGCCAGTGGCGTCGTCGACCTGCTCGACCTGCCCGAGCCCGATGACGAGGAGGACACCCAACCGGCCGGCGACCTCGGCATCGTGGCGGACCTGGGTGTCTCCGCGATGGACATGGGGGTGCTGTGCGACGACCCCGACCTCTATCCCGACGAGGTGCTGTCCGACGTCGCGCGGCGGCTGGGCTTCGCCGCCCAGTTCGCCGCCGCCGTCGACGCGGTCTCGGTGTGACGGTGCCGCCGGGCGGTCGGTGAGCACGCCCGGCCCGGCGTCCCGCTGGCTGCCGGCCATGCAGGAGGCGCTCGCGTACGCTCGGGAGGCCGGTGAACACGGCGATGTGCCGGTCGGTGCGGTGGTGCTCGACCCGTCGGGGCAGCCGATAGCCGGCGGTCGCAACCAGCGGGAGCACGACGGCGACCCCACCGCACACGCCGAGGTGGTGGCGCTGCGCGCGGCGGCTCTAGAGCGCGGGTCCTGGCGGCTCGACGGCTGCACGCTCGTCGTCACCCTCGAGCCGTGCACGATGTGCGCCGGTGCGCTCGTGCTGGCCCGGGTGGCCCGGCTGGTGTTCGGCGTGCATGACGACAAGGCCGGCGCAGTCGGCTCCCTGTGGGACGTCGTGCGCGATCGCCGGCTCAACTGCCGTCCGGAGGTGGTGAGCGGTGTCGCGGCCGCAGAATGCGCCGCGCTGCTGCTTGGTTTCTTCCAGGATCATCGGTCGAGCGCCGGTTGACCTGAGCCCGACGGCGCGGCCCGGAGGTGCTGCGGTCGGCGCGTGGTCGGGTAGCCTCATCGGCGGTGGCGTGTCCGAGCGGCCTAAGGAGCACGCCTCGAAAGCGTGTGTGGGTGCAAGCCCACCGTGGGTTCAAATCCCACCGCCACCGCCATCTGACTCTTGAGGCATCAGAACCTGGTCAAGGCGGGGGCCGAACACATCACCCGGGTCCGGCGCTCGCGCGGGCTGCGCGAATCCGCTCCGCGCGAAATAGGATCAAGCCGCTCAGGCGGGCAGGGAGATACCGTCGGCCAGTGACCCGAGTTCAGTACTTCACCGCCTGCACGCTCGACGGCTTTATCGCAGACGAGAATCAATCCCTCGACTGGCTCTTTGAAGCTCCCCACGGCGAGGACGACGGTGGCTGGGACGAGTTCATCGGCGGTGTCGGGCCGATGGCTATGGGCGCGACGACGTACGAGTGGATCCTTCGACACCACGACATGCTGGTGACCCCGCAGCAGTGGCCTGATTTCTACGAGGACCGACCCTGCTGGGTCTTCTCCCACCGGGACCTGCCGCCGATCCCAACCGTCGACATCCGCGTCGTCTCCGGAGACGTTCGTCCCGTGTACGAAGAGATGGTGACCACGCTGCCCGGAAAGAACATCTGGCTCGTCGGCGGCGGAGACCTCGTGGGCCAGTTTGACGACGCGGGCCTGTTGGACGAGGTATGGCTGGGGATGCGGCCGGTATTTCTGGGCGCCGGGGCGCCCCTGCTACCGCGCCGGATCACCACGAAGCGGCTGACGCTCCGCGAGGTAAGACACTCCGGCCAGGAGCTGCGGCTGATCCTCGACGTCGCTCGTCAGGACTGAGTGCGTTGCTCGAGGGCCGCTACGACCGTGCCCCGTCGGGACCCTTTGCTGCGCCTCGAGTGGCGCCGGCGTCGCTAGGCTGCCCCGTCGGCCGCTGAGCGAGGGAGCCCGATGGCGCGCGACCCGTGGTGGTGCCGCCTGGCGGTCCTCGCGGCCGTGGCGTACGCCGCAAGCGCCCTAGTGGTCGCCACCCGCCAGGGACCTGGCATCTCGCCGGACTCCGTTGCCTACGCCTCTACCGCGCTGAACCTCGCGGGCAACGGCCACCTGACCTCGTTCGACGGGCAGCGGCTCTCGATCTTCCCACCGGGGCTGCCACTGCTGTTGGCCGGTTTTGAC
>JBBSGC010000094.1:0-7812 GCA_038254525.1 Propionibacteriales bacterium
CGGACCTCGGCCCGGCGGCTCAGCGAGCTCGAAGGTGACGACGACCGCATCGACACGCTGCGAGCCGAGGGCGACGTGCTGACCGATCGGCTGCTCACCATCGCGACCGAGCTGTCGCGGGCCCGCCAGAGCGCGGCAGCAACGTTGGCGGCTGCTGTGAACCAGGAGCTCGGCGCACTGGCCATGCCGAACGCCCGGATCCGGGTCGACGTGCGCACGCCTGAACCCGCCACTCCCGAGGCGCTCGGGCCGGACGGCGCCGACGAGGTCGAGCTCCTGCTGGCCGCCAACGCCGGCGCGCCGGCCCGGCCGCTGGCCAAGGGCACCAGCGGTGGTGAGCTGTCGCGGGTGATGCTGGCGCTGGAGGTGGTGCTCGCCGGGACCGGGGAGACGCCTACTTTCGTCTTCGACGAGGTGGATGCAGGGGTCGGTGGCTCGGCCGCCATCGAGGTTGGTCGGCGGCTGGCCCGGTTGGCCCGGAGCGCGCAGGTGGTCGCGGTCACCCACCTGCCGCAGGTGGCGGCGTTCGCCGACTCCCACCACCGGGTGCGTAAGCGCGACGACGGCAGCGTGACCACGAGCGGCGTGCAGGCGCTCGACGACGCCGCGCGCGTGGAGGAGCTGGCGCGGATGCTGGCCGGTGTGGAGGACTCCGCAACCGCTCGGGCCCACGCTCAGGAGCTGCTCGACGTGGCTGCGGGTGAACGCGCCCGAGCGGACCGGTGACCGTGCGCACCGCCGTGCCGACGCGGCCGTAAACGTGCCCGGTTCACCCCGAGGACCGTGGCAGGATGGCAGCCGATGCGTCTCACCTCCCTCCGCAAGTCCCGTGAAGTCTCCGAGCCCGGTGTCGCCGGTGTCGTGAGACTGGACAGGCGCACCAAGAACCTGACCAAGCGGCTCAGACCGGGCAACGTGGCGCTGATCGACCACATGGACATCGACCGGGTGAGCGCCGAGGCGCTGGTCGCCTGCCAGGTGTCGGCAGTCGTCAACGTCTCGGAGTCGATCTCGGGGCGCTACCCCAACCTCGGTCCCGAGATCATCGCCGCCGCCGGCATCCCGCTGATCGACAACGTCGGCTCCGACGTCTTCGCCGACCTCGACGAGGGCGACTTCGTGCGCATCGAGGACGGCACGATCTACCACGACGAGGTCGCCGTGGGCAGCGGCGAGGTCTTGGACGCTGAACGCGTGCTGCGGTTGGTGGCCGAGGCCCGGGCCGGCTTGTCCTCCCAGCTCGAGGCGTTCACCGCCAACACGATGGAGTATCTCAAGCGCGAGCGCGCCCTCCTGCTCGACGGAGTCGGCGTGCCGGACATCGTCACCGAGATCGACGGCCGGCATGTGCTGATCGTGGTGCGCGGCTACGACTACCGGGAGGACCTGCGCGCTCTGCGTCACTACATCGGTGAGAACCGTCCGATCCTGTGCGGCGTCGATGGTGGCGCGGACGCGCTCGTGGAGGCCGGCTACACCCCCGACATGATCATCGGCGACATGGACTCGGTCTCGGACTCGACACTGCGCTGCGGGGCCGAGCTGATCGTGCACGCCTACCGCGACGGCCGCGCGCCCGGTATGGAACGCCTGGAACGGCTCGGTGTCGAGGGCGTGGTGTTCCCGGCGACTGGCACCAGCGAAGACGTCGCGATGCTCCTCTGTGACTCCAAGGGCGCTGCCTTGATCGTCGCGGTCGGGACGCATGCCACGCTGGTGGAGTTCCTCGACAAGGGCCGATCGGGTATGGCCAGCACCTTCTTGACCCGGCTCCGGGTGGGGCCCAAGCTCGTTGACGCCAAGGGCGTCGGACGGCTCTACCGCAGCCGGATCCGGACCTGGCAGATCCTGTTGCTGATCGTGTCGGGGCTGCTCGCGCTGCTCGTCGCGGTCGCCTCTACGCCCACGGGCCAAGGCTGGCTGAGCGTTCTGGACGCCCGCTGGCACGACCTCCTCTACTGGTTCCAGGGACTCCTCCCGTGATCGACTTCCGCTATCACGTCATCTCGATCGTGGCGATCTTCCTCGCGCTGGCAACCGGAATCGCGCTCGGCGCCGGCCCGCTGGGCAACAAGCTCCAGCAGGGCCTGCTGAACTCCGCCGCGCAGGACCGGCAGGACAAGATCGACCTGCGCACCAATCTGGACTCCTCGAACCAGATGGTCAGCTACAACGACGACTTCGTGTCCGCGGTCGCCGGCCAGCTGCTGGGCCAACGGCTGTCCGGTCGTACGGTCGCGGTCTTCTCGCTGCCCGGGGCGGACCCGAACACCGTGGCGGCGATCCGCGACGACATCGCAAAGGCTGGCGGCACCGTCGTCGCCGACGTCACCGTGTCCGGCGCGCTGCTCGACCCGGCCAACCGGCAGACCGCAGAGAACCTGGCCGGCCAGGTGCTCGACGGGGTTCCAGGTCTCCCCAACACCGCGGGCGCCTCCAGCTACCAGCTGGTTGGCTACAGCGTGGCTCGCGGCTTTCTCGCCACGCCCGCCACCGGCGCGATGGTCGACCCGACCGCGCAGGAGATCCAGGCTGCCTTCGACGGCGCTCACTACCTCAGCTACGGCGGCGACATCAACAAGCGCGGCAACCTCGCTGTGCTCGTGGCCGGACCGCCGGCGGCCAACGTGCAGTCCGGCCAGGGCGAGCTGCTGGCGACCGTCGCCAAGGCCATGGACGCGCTGTCGGGCGGGGTCGTGGTCAGCGGGCCCCTGACCTCGGCCGGTGACGGCGGCTACATCCAGGCGGTCCGCGCCAGCGATGCCGCCGCCAGCGTCTCCACCGTCGACGTGGCCGACGTCCCGGCGGGACAGGTGGCGACCGCACTCGCGCTGGAGCAGCAGGCCGACGGTGCAGCCGGTCAGTACGGCATCGGCGACGGCGCCGACTCCCGGCTGCCCGTCGTGTCCACCGGCCAGTGAGCCGTCGAGCTTCGACAGCGCTCGACCCGGTGGCGGCACCGGTGCGGCGTCGGGCGGCCCACTTCGCACTCGTACGCCCGGCGCTGGTGGCTGCGGTGACCACCGCCGCGGCGCGCCGAGTGCTCGAGGCGGCGCCGCCGGGTGGAGCCGGTCGATGGCGTCGTACCAACCATGCCGGTCACGACGTCACCCTGCTCGAGGGACCGGCCGTGGTGGCCGGTCTGGTCGCGGGGACGCTGGCGGCTTCGCCGGTCCACGGCTGGAGCCGGGTCACGGTCGCCTCGGCGCTCGCGGCCGTCGGGGCAGTCGGCGCCTACGACGACCTGCGCGGCGCGTCGGCGACCAAAGGGCTGCGCGGCCACCTCGATGCGCTGCGCGGCCGACAGCTCAGCAGCGGGACGGTCAAGGTGCTCGGCATCGGGGCCTGCGGTCTGGTTTCCGCAACGGCGCTGCGGCGCTCCCTGGACCGGACGGTGTGGCATCCCGCCACCGCGCTCGACGCCCTCCTGGTCGCCGCCTCGGCCAACCTGGTGAACCTGCTCGACCTGCGGCCCGGGCGGGCGCTCAAGGGCGCGCTGCTCGCCTCGGCCGGCCTGCTGAGCCGGTCAGGGGCAGCGCTGGCGGCACCGGTCACGGGCGCGGCACTCGGCGCCGCACGGGGCGACCTCGCCGGGCGCAGCATGCTCGGTGACTGCGGCGCCAACGCGCTGGGCGCGGCTGCCGGGGGAGTCGCGGTCGTCGCTGTCCCGGCGCCCCAGCGCACCGCGCTGCTCGCCGCGGTCGTCGGGCTGACCCTGGCCAGCGAGCGGGTCAGCTTCTCGGCGGTGATCGACTCCTCGCCGTTGCTGCGCCGGGTCGACGCCCTCGGCCGACCTCACCAATGACGGACCATCGACCTCCACACCGCGTGCCGCGTGTCGGTGCCGGTTCTACGACGGGGCGATCGTTGATAGTCTGGAACCCCGTGGGAGGGCGAACCGCTCGCCGACAGGTTTTCGACCACGGGAGTCGCCTTGGCCGCCTTCGCGCCAACCAAGCACCTGTTCGTCACCGGCGGCGTCGCCTCGTCCCTGGGCAAGGGGCTGACCGCATCCAGCCTGGGCCGGCTGCTGAAGTCGCGCGGCGTCCGGGTCACCATGCAGAAGCTCGACCCCTACCTCAACGTCGACCCCGGCACGATGAACCCCTTCCAGCACGGTGAGGTCTTCGTCACCGAGGACGGCGCCGAGACCGACCTCGACATCGGCCACTACGAGCGCTTCCTCGACGAGGACCTCTCGGGCACCGCCAACGTGACCACGGGCCAGGTCTACTCCGACGTCATAGCCAGGGAACGCCGCGGTGACTACCTGGGCGACACCGTCCAGGTCATCCCGCACATCACCAACCAGATCAAGGACCGGATGCTCGCGATGGGCGGCGAGCGGGTCGACGTGGTGATCCACGAGATCGGCGGCACGGTCGGCGACATCGAGTCGTTGCCGTTCCTCGAGGCGGCTCGGCAGGTGCGTCACGACGTGGGGCGCGACAGCTGTTTCTTCCTGCACGTGTCCCTGGTGCCGTACATCGGTCCCTCGGGAGAGCTGAAGACCAAGCCGACGCAGCACTCGGTGGCCGCGCTGCGTCAGGTCGGCATCACGCCGGATGCCGTGGTGTGCCGCTCCGACCGTCCGATCCCGATCTCGGTCAAGCGCAAGATCTCGCTGATGTGCGACGTCGACGAGGAGGCGGTGGTCGCCGCGGTCGACGCACACAGCATCTACGACATCCCGAAGGTGCTGCACGCCGAAGGGCTGGATGCCTACGTCGTGCGCCGGCTGGGCCTGCCGTTCCGCGACGTCGACTGGACGCAGTGGGACGACGTGCTGCGCCGGGTCCACGAACCCGAAGAAGACGTGACAATCGCGCTGGTGGGCAAGTACATCGACCTGCCCGATGCGTACCTGTCGGTGGTGGAAGCCTTGCGGGCCGGCGGGTTCCGGCACCGCGCCCGCGTGCACGTGCGCTGGGTGCCCTCCGACGAGTGCGCGACCTCGGAGGGTGCCACCCGGCACCTCGCCGACGTCGACGGGGTGTGCGTCCCCGGTGGTTTCGGGATCCGCGGGATCGAGGGCAAGATCGGCGCGCTGACCTACGCCCGAGAGCACAGGATCCCCACGTTGGGGCTTTGCCTCGGCCTGCAGTGCATGGTGATCGAGTACGCCCGGCACGCTGCCGGCCTCCTGCGCGCCAGCAGCAGCGAGTTCGACCCGGGCACACCCGAGCCGGTGATCGCCACGATGGCCGAGCAGCTGGCCTACGTCGACGGTGCCGGCGACCTCGGCGGCACCATGCGGCTCGGCGCCTACCCTGCCGTGCTCGTCGAGGGCGGCCTGGTGGCCACCGCATACGGCGCGACATCGGTCTCCGAGCGCCACCGGCACCGCTACGAGGTCAACAACCGCTACCGCGAGGAGCTCGAGCGGGCCGGCCTGGTGTTCTCCGGCACCTCGCCGGACTCGCTGCTGGTGGAGTTCGTCGAGCTGGCGCGCGAACAGCATCCGTTCTATGTGGGGACGCAGGCGCACCCGGAGCTCAAGTCCCGGCCGACCAGGCCGCACCCGCTGTTCGCCGGCCTGGTCGAGGCCGCGATCGACCGGCAGCGGGAGACTCGGCTGCCGGTCGACGACACCGGGTTGCGCCGCCGGCAGGCGGAGCCCGAGACGGCAGCCGTGTGAGCGCCGGGGAAACCCTGCCAGGAGAGCTTTGGCGGACCGGAGACGAGCTGTGCGACCGGGTGGAGAGCTGGCCCGTGGCGGCCACCGCCCGGCCCTACGACGGGGACTTCGTGTCGGTCCGGCTGGATGCGGTGCTCGGAGCCGATGGAGCAAAGTTCGAGCGGGTCGTCGTCGAGCACCAGGGCGCCGTCGGGGTGCTCGCGCTCGACGGCCAGCGCCGGGTGTTGCTGCTGCGGCAGTACCGCCACGCTGTTGGCCGCCGGCTGCTCGAGATCCCGGCCGGCGTCCGCGACGTGGCCGGCGAGGAACCGGTGGCCGTGGCCGCCCGGGAGCTCGCCGAGGAGGCGCACCTGCGGGCCGGTGACTGGCGGCTGCTGCTGGAGCTGCTGCCGTCCCCGGGGGTCACCGACGAGCACTGGTGGGTCTTCCTTGCCCGCGACCTGAGCGTGGCGGTGGGCGGGGACCACGTCGCGGTGCACGAGGAGGCCGACATGACCGCGGTCTGGGTGCCGCTCGAGGAGGCGGTACGCGCGGTCCTCGACCGCCGGCTGACCGACTCGATGGCGGCAGCGGCACTGCTGGCCGTGACCGTGGTGGAGCACCGGGACGGCATGGATGCGTTGCCTGAGGTCCCGCTCACCGATGAGATCGCCGCCCCGCCGGCCGGCTGACCCGGTCACTAGACTCCGACTCGACCACCGTTCCGGCGGTCGCCGGGTCCGGCGCCCGGCTTCGACGACGTAGGGAGCGCGGTCGATGAGGATCGGCGTGCCGAAGGAAGTCAAGAACCACGAGTACCGGGTGGCCATCACGCCCTCCGGCGTCCACGAGCTCACCGCCCACGGCCACGAGGTCGTCGTCGAGGCCGCCGCCGGGATCGGCTCCTCGATCCGCGATGAGGAGTTCGCCCGTGCCGGCGCGCGCATCCTGGCCACCGCGGACGAGGTGTGGGACGCCGGCGAGCTGATCCTCAAGGTCAAAGAGCCGATCCCCAGCGAGCACCACCGCATGCGGGAGGGGCAGACGCTGTTCACCTACCTGCACCTGGCCGCGTCGAAGGAGTGCACCGACGCGCTGCTCGAGCGGAAGGTCACCGGCATCGCCTACGAGACCGTGCAGACCCCCGACCTGGCGCTGCCACTGCTCGCGCCGATGAGCGAGGTCGCCGGCCGGCTCGCGCCCCAGGCCGGCGCCTACCACCTGATGCGCCAAGGCGGTGGGCGCGGCGTGCTGATGGGTGGGGTGTCCGGCGTCTACGCCGCCAAGGTGGTCGTCATCGGGGCCGGAGTCTCCGGCATGAACGCTGCGGCGATCTCGCTCGGCATGCAGGCCGAGGTGCTGCTCCTGGACCGCAACATCGACCGGCTCCGGCAGGCCGACCGGATCTACCAGGGCCACCTGCAGACCGTCGCCTCCAACGCCTACGAGGTGGAGCGGGCGGTGCTCGACGCGGACCTGGTGATCGGCGCGGTGCTGGTGCCCGGCGCCAAGGCCCCGACGCTGGTCTCCAACGAGCTGGTGTCGCGGATGAAGCCCGGCAGCGTGCTGGTGGACATCTCGATCGACCAGGGGGGCTGCTTCGAGGACTCCCGGCCGACGACCCACGACGACCCGACCTATCCGGTCCACGACTCGGTCTTCTACTGCGTGGCGAACATGCCGGGCGCCGTGCCGCACACCTCCACCTACGCGTTGACCAACGTGACCCTGCCCTACGCGGTGGCGCTGGCCGACCGGGGCTGGCAGCAAGCGCTTCGCGACGACTCCAGCCTCGCGCTGGGTCTGAACACCGACGACGGCTCGCTGACCAACGAACCGGTCGCGGAGGCGCACGGCCTTCCGCACCGCAGCCTCGACGAGGTGCTCGCCTGACCGAGCAGGCCACGGTGGCGGTGGTGGTCCGTGCGTACCTGGACCACCTCGGTGTCGAGCGCGGCCTGGCCCGCAACACCTTGGCGTCCTACCGACGTGACCTGCGCCGCTACCTCGCGTACCTCGCCGAGGTGGGAAAAACAGCACTGGTCGACGTGGAAGAGGCCGACGTCGCGGCGTTCCTGGCGGCGCTTCGAGAGGGCGGTCCGGCACACCTCCCACTGAGCGCGGCAAGTGCGGCCCGCACGGTCGTCGCCGTCCGCGGTCTGCACCGCTTCGCGCTGCGCGAGCGGCTGGTCGAG
>JBBSGC010000095.1:0-7768 GCA_038254525.1 Propionibacteriales bacterium
CTGCCGCGGGTCCCGCGCGGTGCGTGCAGGCGGTGGACATCACCACGCACGCAGCGTCTCCATGTCCCGTAGTACCTGGGACGCCTCCGCGCGGTCAGCATCGTCCGCGGCGAGCTCCGCGGCCGCCGCCCGCAACCGGTTCCCGGCTCGTGCGCGAGCGGCATCGATCAGGGCGCTGCGCACCGCTGCCGACACGGTCGTGCCGTCGTCCGTCAACGCGGCGAGGGCTCGCTGAGCGTCTGCGTCGGGCCGGAATGTGACGACATCCACCATGGCATCAGCGTAACACCGGCCGTAATACAGCCTTGCCCTGCCGTCTACCGTGGGTGTCAGCGGAGCGGGCGGCGCTCACGCGTCGGCTACGCGAACCGGTTGAGATCGTTGTAGGCGCCGCTGCTCTGAGGTTCGATGGCTCGGACGAGCAAAGCGAGCGGGCAACTGAAGGCGACGAGCGCCAGGGGCGGCGAGCCATCGATGAAGGCTTCGGCGCCATCCCTACTTGATAGCGAGCGGGTGACCGGGATCGAACCGGCATGACCAGCTTGGAAGGCTGGAGCTCTACCATTGAGCTACACCCGCGAGCGCCCGGACGGTCCCGGATCACGCGCCCATGATGACATGGCGTGACACCACGCCTTCAGTTCAGCTCCACGAGGGCCCGCCCGGCGATGCGGGCGTCGGCCGGCAGCTGTGGCGCACCGTTCCGCGCCGTCCACTAGACTCGACCGGTCGTCGCCGGGGCGTAGCGTAGTGGCTAGCGCGCCTGCTTTGGGAGCAGGAGATCGCAGGTTCGAGTCCTGT
Source organism: Propionibacteriales bacterium (assembly GCA_038254525.1). GTDB lineage: Bacteria > Actinomycetota > Actinomycetes > Propionibacteriales > Nocardioidaceae > JBBSGC01. Next base: position 802 of record JBBSGC010000095.1, read on the forward strand.
CGCCCCGACTCGCCGGTCACCACCCTAGAAGGAGCCCACGTGAAGAGCGCCGCCGAGACCTTGAACCCGACGAGGGTCAAGCTCACCGTCGAGGTGCCCTTCGAGGAGCTCAAACCGAGCCTCGACCAGGCGTACAAGAGCATCGCGCAGCAGATCAACGTGCCTGGCTTCCGACGGGGCAAGATCCCAGCGGCGATCATCGACCAGCGGATCGGTCGCGGAGCGGTCCTCGACGAGGCGATGAACAAGGCGCTGCCGCAGCTCTACATGCGGGCCCTCGAGGAGAACGACCTCAACCCGCTCTCCCAGCCGGAGATCGACGTCACCCGGTTCGACGACGGGGAGCTGCTCGAGTTCACCGCTGAGCTCGACGTCGTCCCGGCCATCGAGGTGCCGGCGTACGGCGGCCTCGAGGTCACCGTCGACGACGCGATAGTCACCGAGGAGGACGTCGATGAGCAGCTCGCGGAGCTGCGGTCGCGTTTCGGCACGCTCAGCGACGTCGAGCGCGCGGCGGCCGACGGCGACTTCGTGACCATCGACCTGTCCGCAGCGCAGGACGGCGAGCCGATCGAGGAGGCGCAGGCGAGCGGGCTCAGCTACCAGGTTGGCAAGGGCACCATGCTCGACGGACTCGACGAGACTCTCGTCGGGATGTCCGTTGGCGAGACGGCGACGTTTCCCAGCTCACTCACCGGCGGCGCGCTGACCGGACAGGACGTCGACGTCGACGTCGAGGTGACCGCGGTCAAGGAGCAGGAGCTGCCCGACCTCGACGACGAGTTCGCGCAGACGGCCAGCGAGTTCGACACGATCGAGGAGCTGCGTACCGACCTGAGGGAACGGCTGACGCGCGCCATGCGGATGGAGCAGGCCACCGCCGCGCGCGACGCGGTGCTCGAGAGGTTGCTCGACATGGTGGAGGTGCCGCTGCCGGACCAGGTGGTGGCCGACGAGCAGCTGGCGCGGCGCAAGCAGATAGACGAGCAGCTGCAGTACGCCGGCCTGACCCTCGAGCAGTACCTGGTCAGCGAAGGCCAGACCGCCGAGGAGTTCGACACCGACCTCGAGCAGCGGGTGCGTGAGTCCCTGGCTGCCCGGTTCCTGCTCGACGAGATCGCGCAGGCCGAGCAGCTCGGGGTCGACGAGGCGGAGCTCACCGAGCACATCGTCCGGCGCGCGCAGCAGGCAGGCGTGCAGCCCGATGAGTACGTCCGGCACATGATGGAGCACAATCACGTGTCCGAGCTGGTCGGTGAGATCCGACGCGGCAAGGCGCTGGCGATGATCGTCGAGGGGGCGGTCGTGACCGACGCCTCGGGCAATGTCGTGGAGCTCAAGCGACTACAGCCCGACGGCACGATCGCCGACGAGGCCGACGACCCGGACGAGTCCGACCGCGAGCCCGACGAGCCCAACGGCCTCCCGACGGACACCCGCGACGAGCAGGCTGACGCCTGAACCAGCGCGCGTGCGCCGTCAGCGAACACGGCGCCGGAGCACGTGGGAACGTCCTCGGCCCAGGCTAGGGTCGCTGACGTGAACCCCTTGCAGATGGCTGACGGACAACAGAGCATCGGCCTCGACGACCACATCTACCAGCGGCTGCTCAAGGAGCGCATCGTCTTCCTGGGCTCGGAGGTCCGCGACCAGAACGCCAACGCGATCTGCGCCCAGATGCTGCTGCTCAACGCCGAGGACCCCAAGACCGACATCTTCCTCTATATCAACTCACCCGGTGGGTCGGTCGACGCCGGCATGGCGATCTACGACACCATGCAGTTCATCTCCAACGACGTCGCTACGGTGGCGATGGGGCTCGCTGCCTCGATGGGCCAGTTCCTGGTCTGCGCCGGCGCCCCCGACAAGCGCTATGCGCTTCCGCACGCGCGGATCATGATGCACCAGCCGTCGGGCGGCCTCGGTGGTTCGGCCAGCGACATCAAGATCCAGGCTGAGCAGTCGCTGCACATCAAGCGACAGCTGTTCAAGCTGATCGCCGAGCACACCGGCCAGTCCCTCGAGCAGATCGAGAACGACGCCGACCGCGACCGGTGGTTCACCGCCGACCAGGCCCGGGACTACGGCTTCATCGACCACGTGGTGGCCAGCGCCGGCGAGGTCGCCGCCCAGGGCCGTCCGGCCCAGAACTGAGGACGCCATGAACTACTACATCCCGCAGTGGGAGGAGCGCACCTCCTACGGCTACCGGCGCATCGACCCCTACGCGAAGCTCTTCGAGGAGCGGATCATCTTCCTCGGCACGCCGATCAGCGACGACGTGGCAAACGCGATCATGGCCCAGCTGCTGTGCCTGCAGCAGATGGACCCCGACCGGGACATCCAGATCTACATCAACTCTCCCGGCGGTTCGTTCACGGCGCTGACCGCCATCTACGACACCATGCGCTACCTCAAGCCGGACGTGCAGACGGTGTGCCTGGGCCAGGCGGCTTCGGCCGCCGCGGTGCTGCTGGCCGCCGGCGCAAAGGGCAAGCGGCTGGCGCTGCCCAACAGCCGGATCTTGATCCACCAGCCCTACACCGAAGCGACCTACGGCCAGTCCTCCGACCTGGAGATCCAGGCCAACGAGATCTTGCGGATGCGGGCGCTGCTGGAGCAGATGATCGCGTCCAACACCGGCAAGACGCCGGAGGAGGTCAGCCGCGACGTCGAGCGCGACAAGATCCTCACCGCCGAGCAGGCCGTCGAGTACGGCCTGGTCGACAGCGTGCTGGAGTCGCTCAAGACACCCGTCGGCGCGCTGGTCTGAGCCGCGACAGCCGCGAGGGGCGTTCGCCCTCGGCGTAGTCCCCCGCGTGCGCCCTCGGCCAAGGCGACCCGTCCCGGGGGTACGGTCGGTCCGAGTACGTTGCCTGGCCGGCGCAGCACGGAGCCGGGCCCGAAGGAAGGACAACGCGCGTGGCACGCATCGGCGACGGAGGTGACCTGCTCAAGTGCTCCTTCTGCGGCAAGAGCCAGAAGCAGGTCAAGAAGCTGATCGCCGGTCCGGGGGTCTACATCTGCGACGAGTGCATCGACCTGTGCAACGAGATCATCGAGGAGGAGCTCTCCGACGGCGTCGAGGTGGGCCTGGAGGAGCTGCCCAAGCCGCGGGAGATCTGTGACTTCCTCAACGCCTATGTCATCGGGCAGGACTCGGCCAAGCGGGCGCTGTCGGTCGCGGTCTACAACCACTACAAGCGCGTGCAAGCCGGGGTCGGCAGTGGCGGTCCACGGCACGCCGGCAAGGACGACTCGGTCGAGCTCTCGAAGTCCAACATCTTGGTCATCGGGCCGACCGGCTGCGGCAAGACCTACCTGGCCCAGACGTTGGCCCGGATGCTCAACGTCCCCTTCGCGATCGCCGACGCAACCGCGCTAACCGAGGCCGGCTACGTCGGGGAGGACGTCGAGAACATTCTGCTCAAGCTGATCCAGGCCGCCGACTATGACGTCAAGAAGGCCGAGACCGGGATCATCTACATCGACGAGGTCGACAAGATCGCCCGCAAGAGCGAGAACCCGTCGATCACCCGCGACGTCTCCGGCGAGGGCGTGCAGCAGGCACTGTTGAAGATCCTCGAAGGCACGACCGCCTCGGTGCCACCTCAAGGCGGTCGCAAGCACCCGCACCAGGAGTTCATCCAGATCGACACCACCAACGTCCTGTTCATCGTCGGCGGCGCCTTCGCCGGGCTCGAGCAGATCATCGAGAGCCGCAGCGGCAAACGTACGCTCGGCTTCAACGCCGACGTTGCGTCGTTGGCAAAGCCCACCCAGGACGAGGTCTTCGCGGCGGTCATGCCCGAGGACCTGCTCAAGTTCGGGCTCATCCCGGAGTTCATCGGCCGGCTGCCGGTGATCGCCACGGTCGACTCCCTCGACCGGGGAGCGCTCATCGAGATCCTCACTCAGCCGCGAAACGCGCTGGTCAAGCAGTACGCCAAGCTCTTCGACCTCGACAACGTCGAGCTGGAGTTCACCGAGGACGCGGTCGAGGCGATCGCCGACCAGGCGATGTTGCGGGGCACCGGTGCCCGCGGCCTGCGCGCGATCATCGAGGAAGTCCTGCTCAACGCGATGTTCGACGTGCCGAGCCGAGACGACGTGGCCAAGGTCGTGGTGACCAAGGAGGTTGTGCTGGACAACGTCAACCCGACGCTGGTCCCGCGTGAGCCGGAGAAGAAGTCCCGCAAGTCCGCCTGACCATTTGCCGAGGTCGGCAAGCCGTAGTGCAGGATGGGCCCCTCGGCGAGCGTGGCGAGGGAGGAACACCGATGGTGACGGTGGCGAAGCGGCCATCGCTGCTGGCCGAGCGACTGGCTGGCCGGCAGGTGCTCCTGACCGGTGCGACCGGCTTCGTCGGCGAGGCGCTGCTGCTGAGGCTGCTCGCCGATGTGCCGGCGTCGACCGTAGTGGTGCTGGTGCGGCCCAGGCCGGCCGAGTCGGGCGCCGACCGGATCCGTGCACTGCTCGCGAAGCCGACGTTCGCTGACTTGGTCGCGCAGGCCGGCGGTGTAGCCGCCCTCCTCGAGGCGCGGATCCGGGTGCTCGAAGGCGATCTGGCTGCGGTGCCGCGGTTGCCGGCCGACCTGGACGCGGTCGTGCACTGCGCGGGCGACGTCTCGTTCGACCCCCCGGTCGACGAGGCCTTTCGAACCAACGTCGTGGGCACCAGGGAGCTGCTCGCGCGGGTCGCCGAGGTGGGGCCGCAGGTGCACTACGTGCACGTCTCGACCGCCTACGTCGCTGGGCGGCGGCGTGGGGTGATCCCGGAGGCTGCCGTCGAGCACTCGGTCGACCTGGAGGCGGAGCTGGCATGGGGGCTCGCGCAACGTGCGTCGGTCGAGGCCCGGTCGCGTACGCCGGACCGGCTGGTCGAGTTTCGCCGGCGCGCCGAGAGCGAGCACGGGCGGGCCGGCCTGCTGACCGCCGCGAATGCAAGCGAGCAGCGCCGGCAGGAATGGGTTCGCAAGGAGCTGGTGCGTGCCGGTGCCGAGCGGGCGCGCAGTCTCGGCTGGACCGACTGCTACACGTTCACCAAGGCGCTCGGCGAGCGCGTCGTCGAGGCGCACGCGCGCACGGCACCGGTGTCGGTGGTACGTCCCAGCATCATCGAGTCGGCACTCGAGCGGCCCTATCCGGGGTGGATCGAGGGCTTCAAGATGGCCGAGCCGTTGATCCTGGCGTACGGCCGCGGGGAGCTCCCGGAGTTCCCGGCCTCCGCCGACTCCACCGTCGACATCGTTCCGGTCGACCATGTGGTCGGCGCGCTCGTGGCCGCGCTCGGGGACCCGCCAGAGCCGGGGCGCCCGCAGTGGTTCCACGTCGCCTCCGGGGCCCGCAACCCGCTGACCTTCCGCCGGCTCTACGAGTGTGTGCGCGGCTACTTCGACCAGCACCCGTTCGAGGTGGGTGAGCGGGGTGCGGTCCGGCTGCCGGAGTGGCGTTTCCTCGGCGGGCAGGCGGTCGAACGGCTGCTGGCGACCAGCGAGCGGGCCTACCACGTCGCCGACTACCTGGTCACCCACTCGCCGCGGGCCGACCGGACCCGCGACCTGGCCCGCCGGCTGGAGCTGCAGCGGCGGCGGCTTGAGTTCCTCCGCCGCTACATCGACCTCTACCGGGAGTACGCCCAGGCCGAGCTGCGTTTCTCCGACGAGGCCACGCTGGCTCTCTACACGCGCCTGGACCCGCAGGACCGGGTGACCTTTGCCTTCGACACCGCCGTCATCGACTGGGAGCACTACCTCGCCGACGTGCACTGCCCGGCGGTAACCGCGCCCATCCGGGCCATGGACAAGCTGAGGCAGAAGCGTCGCAGCGGGGCGAGCCCCCCTCCGGTGGCGGCCGACGCCACCGCGGTCGCGGTCTTCGACATGGACGGGACGTTGTTGTCCTCCAACGTCATCGAGAGCTACCTGTGGCTGCGGCTGCAGGAGCTGGACACCGCGTCGAGGGTCACCGAGATCGGTCGGGTCGCGGCCCGCCTGCCGGGCCTGCTGCGTGCCGAGCGGCAGGAGCGAAGCGCGTTCCTGCGGGCGGTCTACCGCGACTACGCCGGCGCCCGGCTGGTCGACCTCGAGGCCATCGCCGACGAGGTGCTGGGCCCGCACGTGCTGGCCCGGCTGTCGCCGGCCGCGGTCCGGCGGATCCGCGAGCATCGGGCGGCCGGCCAGCGCACGGTCCTGGTCACCGGAGCCATCCAGCCGCTCACCCGGCCCTTGGCGCCGCTGTTCGACCACATCGAGGCCGCCGAGCTGTCGGTCGACGACCGCGGCGTGTGCACGGGCTACCTGGAGCGGCCGCCGATGGTCGGTGAGGCGCGGGCCGCCTGGCTGCGGCACTGGGCCGCCTCGAACGGCGTCGACCTCAGCCGCTCGTTCGGCTACGCCGACTCCCACTCCGACCTGCCGATGCTCGGCGCCGTCGGCAACCCGGTAGCGGTGCGTCCCGACATCACGTTGTTCCGGCACGCCAAGAAGAACCACTGGCCGATCGTCGACTGGGCCAGCGCGGGTTCGGCGTCCCGTACCCTCGTCCCGGTTGGCGACACCCGATGATGCTGGCCCTGCAGATGTTCCGGTCGCTGTCGCGGCACCTTGCCGCTCGCGCCGTGGGCGGCCGGATCCCGGGCATGCTGTCCGGACCTGCCGCACCGCTGCGGCTGATCACCGTCCAAGAGCCACGGCTCAACCGACCCGGGTGGGCGCCGGCGCGTACCCGGCTGTCGGGCATCTGCGGCTCCGACCTGGGTGCGTTGTCGGGGCGGACCAGTCTCTACTTCTCTGGCCTGGTGTCCATGCCGTTGATCCCGGGACATGAGGTCGTGGCCGAGCTCGTCGAGGACTGCGACGACCTGCCGGCTGGTACGCGCGTGGTGATCGACCCGGTCCTCGCCTGCGCGGCCCGCGGGGTGGACGCCTGCCCGGCGTGCCGCAGCGGAGCCACGAACAGATGCGAC
>JBBSGC010000096.1:0-7733 GCA_038254525.1 Propionibacteriales bacterium
CGTGTTGAAAAGTTGCTTCTTGGTGGTGCATCTCGATGCTCTCCTCGCGGGCAGCGGCGGTGCTTGATCCCGCTTGCCGGCTTGCTCAGGCGCGGGCGAGCGTGATGTCACCGCTGACGGTGTTGGCCCGGACCTCAACCGTCGACTCCCCGTCGGTGGGGGCCTCGCTGCCGCCGAGCTGCGACGACACCGAGCCGGTGAGGGAGTGCACGTCGAGCCAGGCGGCCGTGCCGTCGGGCACGCCGACGTGCACGTCGCCGGATGCGGTCTGGCAGCGAACCTGTCCGGAGAAGGCCCGCCCGACGGACTGGTCGCCCGATCCGCTCTTGATGCTCACGTCGCCGTGGGCGTCGTCGACCCGGATGTCGCCGGACCCCGAGCCGGTGTCGACCGCCGAGTGGGCCTCACGGACATGGATGTCGCCGGATCCGGTGCTGATGCTGGTCCGGCCGCGTGCCGAGCGGACCTCGATGTCTCCGGAACCGGCCTGCAGCTTCGCCTGGCCTCCGATGTCCCCAACCGTGATGTCGCCGGAGCCGGCCTGGACGTCGGCGCGCTCGTCGACCGTCGCGAGCGTGACGTCGCCGGAGCCGGTCTTGATATTGGCCGAGGCGAGCCGACCGCTGACTTCGAGGTCGGCGGACTCGATCTTCGCGTCGAGCCGCGACCCGGTCGGAACGGTGACCCGCAGCTTCAGCTGTGGCCCCCGGCGGAGGAACGTGCGCTTGGGGGTATCGACGACGATGTCGCCGCCGCGCTGCTCCACGGTCGCTTCGGCCAACGCCTGGCGGGATGCGTCGTCGTCCCGGGCGGTGCTGAGCTCGATGGTGGTGGTGGACGTCTCGGTCGCATCGACCTCGATCTCGCCGGCGCCGAAGTCGATGCGCAGCCGGACCGGATCGGGGGTGTCGAAGGTGTACATGGCTCTCCTGGTTTTGGGTGTACGGGACTACCGCGTCGGCCACTGCGGCCACGCGCCTTGTGTTTGTGAACTACGGGGAGCTGGACCTAGCGGACCCAGCCCTGGATGCGGCGAGGCGAGTGCCCGGCGCCGGGTCGGAACCCGGCCGGGCCGGCTCCCGACGACGGGCCGAAGTGCGACCCGAAGCCGGCCAGGTCCACGTCGATGTTGATGCCGCCACCTCGGGTGGCCCGCCGGATGACCGACACGATCCACGTGTTCAGTGACGAGTTGGCGTTGGCCGCCGCCTCCTCGGCGCGCAGCTTCAGCGACTCGGGCAGCCGGACGGTGACCCTCGAGATGCTCGCGTCCTCGTCGTCGTCGGTCGGCGGCTCCGGACCCTCCGCGTCTGGGATCGGCTCGGTCGCCGAAACCACGAACTGGGGCTCGCGGCCACGCAGCCGTACCTCGACCGCGGCATGCGGTAGATCGGCGGTGATCTGCGCCGCCGCGTCGGACAGCGCCTCCAGCAGCACCATCCGCATGGCCGGGTCGAGGGCCAGCGCCAACCGCTCGGCGACCTGCAGACCGTCCGGGCCGGCGGCCTCGGCGGCGCGGAGCAGGTCGGTCCGCAGGGTGTCGACATACGAGGCGAGGTCCATGTGCATCACTATGACGTCGTAATGACGTCATGTCAAGCCCTTGCTGACGTCGCCTGACGCCGGGTGCCGACGAGCCCCTTCCAGTGCCGATGCTCTATCGGGTGGAGACGCCCAGGATCGCCGAGCCCGTACGTGCGGCGCTGCAGTCCGGGCGCCCGGTCGTCGCGCTGGAGTCGACGATCATCGCCCACGGGTTGCCCCGCCCGCGCAACCTCGCGGCCGCCCGCGACTTCGAGGAGCGGCTGCGCCACCTCGGGGTCGTCCCGGCCACGGTCGCGGTGCTCGACGGCGTCGTCTGCGTCGGGCTGTCCGCCGACGAGCTGCAGCGGGTCGCCGAGGACGACGACATGGTCAAGGTCAGCGTGCGTGACCTGCCGGTCGTGGTCGCGACCCGGCGGTGCGGCGCCACCACGGTCGCCGCGACCGCCCACCTCGCCCGACGAGCCGGGATCCGGGTCTTCGCCACCGGCGGTCTGGGTGGCGTGCACCGGCTGGCGGCGCAGACCTTCGACGAATCCGCTGACCTCACCACGCTGGCGCAGACGACGATCACCGTGGTGTCGGCCGGCGTCAAGTCGATCCTGGACGTCCCGGCGACCCTCGAGCGGCTGGAGAGCCTCGGCGTGACCGTGGTGGGGTGGCGCACCCGCCAGTTCCCCGGGTTCTGGATCACCGACTCGGGCAGCTCCCTCGACTGGTCGGTGCCCGACGCCGCGACGGTCGCCGAGGTGATGGCGGCCGGCGATGCGCTCGGCCGGTCCGGTGCCATCCTGGTCGCCAACCCGCTGCCGGTCGCTGAGCAGCTCGACCCGCAGCTGCACGACCGCGCCCTCGCCGAGGCGCTCGATGCCGCCGAGCGGCGCGGGCTGCGCGGCAAGGCGGTCAGCCCCTTCCTGCTGGGCGCCATGGTGGCGGCTACGAAGGGCGCCAGCCTCGAGGTCAACCTCGCTCTGGCGGCGCACAACGTCGACCTCGCCGGCGACATAGCGGTGGCGTGGGCTCGGCTGCAGTCGGCCACCTCCGCAGGACCCACTGCCACATGAGCCGGCGCGTGCTGGTGGTGGGCGACGTGGTCGACGACGTGCTGGTCAGGGCCGCCGGACCCGCCGCCCACGGCAGCGACACCGACGCAGCGATAGCGCAGCGTCCCGGAGGGTCAGCGGCCAACGTCGCGGCCTGGCTCGGGTACGTCGGCACGGCCGTGACCTTTGTCGGCCGGGCGGGAGCGGCGGGCACGCCGGTGCACGTGAAGGCACTGACCCGCAGCGGGGTCGACGCCTACATCGCCTCCGACCCGCAGCAGCCGACCGGGACGATCGTGCTGCTGGTCGACGACACGGGTGAGCGCACGATGTACGTCGACCGGGGCGCCAACGCCGCCTTGGTGAGCGGCGACCTACCCGCCGACGTGTGGGAGCACGTGGCGCTGCTGCACCTGACCGGCTACTCCTTCTTCGACCCGTCCGTACGCGAAGTCGCCGCTGACCTGATCGCCTCGGCTGCGGCCCGCGGCGTCGAGCTGTGCATCGACCCTAGTTCGGCGGCGTACCTGCGGCGGCTGGGAGCTGCAGCGTTCCTGCGGGTCACCCGAGGCGCCGGCCTTGCCGTGCCCAACGCCGAGGAGGCGGCGGTGCTGACCGGCCTCGACGACCCTGAGCGAGCCGGCGAAGCGCTACTCGCCCACTACGGCACGGTCGTCGTCACCTGCGGCGCGCGGGGCGTCGTGCACTGCACCCGGGAGGAGCCACCACGGTGGCTGACGGCGCCGGCCGTACGCGTGGTCGACACCACCGGTGCGGGCGATGCCTTCTGCGCCGGCCTGCTGGCTGCACGGCTGCGCGGCGCCGACGTCGCCGAGCAGCTCGCCGCCGGTGTGGAGCTGGCGGCCGGCGCCGTCCAGACGCTCGGCGCCCGCCCAGGCTGACCTTGGCAGGGTGTGCCTGCCTCTCGGGAGGATGTGCTCAGTCCACCCGCGGACCGGCTTCGTCGTCGCCCTGCGCGACGGCCTGCTGCTCCGCCGCCGTCGGTTCGCCGGCCAGCGGCGCGGCTCCGTCGGCGGGCACGTCGGCGTGCTCGGGGTCACCGCTCGGCCGCAGGTCGTTGGCAGCGCCCTCTGGCGAGGGGTCGCGCAGCGAGCCGCCGAGGGCACCGACCTCCTCGGGAGCCGTCACCGAGTCCGGGTTCGCCGCATCGGCCGCTCCGGGCTCCGCCGCGGTGGCCGCGGCCGGATTCCGCTGTACTGCCGCCAGCAGCAGCTGAGCGACGTCGAGCACCTCGACGTCCTCGCGTGCCTCGCCCTGCGACTGCTTGAGGGTCAGCCCGTCGGAGAGCATCACCCGGCAGAACGGGCACCCCACCGCTATCGCGTCGGCCCCGGTCTGCACCGCTTCGGTCGTGCGGTTGACGTTGATCCGCTCGCCGATCCGCTCCTCCATCCACATCCGCGCCCCACCGGCTCCGCAGCAGAAGGAGCGCTCGGAGTTGCGCGGCATCTCCTTGACCGTCGCTCCCGGGAGCACGCTCAGCAGCTCGCGCGGCGGCGAGTAGACACCGTTGTGCCGACCGAGAAAGCAGGGGTCGTGATAGGTGATCGTGCGCCCGGCGACCGAGCCGGTCGGGGCCGCCACCGGAGTCAGCCGGCCGTCGCGCACCAGCCGGTTCAGCAGCTGGGTGTGGTGCACCACCTCCAACGCCACGCCGAACTGCTCGTACTCGTTCTTCAGCGTGTTGAAGCAGTGCGCGCAGGTCGCGACCACCTTGGTCGCCTTGGCCTGTTTGAGCACCTCGGCGTTCTGTGCCGCGAGCATCGAGAACACGAACTCGTTGCCCGACCGGCGGGCCGGGTCGCCCGTGCACGTCTCGCCGTCACCGAGCACGGCGAAGTCCACGCCGGCGGCGTGCAGCAGCTCAGCGACCGCGCGCGTGGTCTTCTTGGCCCGGTCCTCGTAGGCTCCGGCGCACCCGACCCAGAACAGCCACTCGACCTCGGACAGGTCCTCGACGTCCACGCCCACCCGTTTGACGTCGAAGTCGAGACCGTTGGTCCAGTCCAGCCGTGCGTTCGGCGACATGTTCCAGGGATTGCCCTTGTTCTCCAGGCCCTTGAACAAGGTGTTGAGCTCGGCGGGGAAGTTCGACTCCACCAGCACCTGGTAGCGGCGCATGTCCATGATGTGGTCGACGTGCTCGATGTCGACCGGGCACTGCTGCACGCACGCGCCGCAGCTCGTGCAGCTCCACAGCACATCGGGGTCGATCACGCCGTAGACGCTCTGGTCACCGATCAGTGGTCGCGCCGCCTCGGCGGTCACCGTTGCGGGCAGCGCGTCACGGGCCTCGGGTGCCGCCTGCAGATAGGGCGCCTTGGCGTACGCATGCTCGCGCAGTCCCGTCACGAGCAGCTTCGGCGACAGCGGCTTCTCGGTGTTCCACGCCGGACACTGGCTCTGGCAGCGGCCGCACTCCGTGCACGTGCTGAAGTCGAGCAGCCCCTTCCAGGTGAAGTCCTCGACCTTGCCGACGCCGAGCGCGGCGTCCTCGTCGAGCTCCTCGAGATCCGCGAAGTCCAACGGTGCCCCGCCGACCATGATCGGCTGCAGAGCGCCCAACGCCGTGCCACCGCCGGCGTCGCGCTTGAACCAGATGTTGGGCCAGACCGTGAACCGGTGCCAGGCAACGCCCATCGTGACGTTCAGCCCGAGCACGATCGCCCAGGCCATCGAGATCACTATCTTGACCATCGCCACACCGAACACGAGGTTCTCCAACGTGCCCGTCGACAACCCCGACAGCGCCTCGCCCAGCCATGAGGTGAGCGGGAAGTCGGCGACGCCGTAGCGGCCGCGACCCAGTGCGTACTCGAGGCTGCGCAGCGCCACGATGCACAGCGCGACGCCGAGGATCACCGCCTCGACGAAGTAGCCCTGCCACATCCGCGACCCCGAGAACCGGCTGTAGCGGCCGAGCCGACCGGTCGGCCGGTGGCCCAGCCGGATCGCGGTCAGGCCGAGGATCGAGACCAGCATGAGCGCGGTGATCAGCTCGGTGAACCACGAGTAGGCGACCCAGTGCCCGATCAACGGCAGGGCGAACTCAGGATCGAAGAGCTGGCCGTAGGCGGTGACCAGGGTGAAGAACAGAAATCCGAACCCGATGAACACGAACCAGTGGGCGATGCCCACGTGGCTCCACTGCAGCATCCGGGTGTGGCCGAGGGTCTCCTTGAGCATCGTCGCCCAGCGCGCACCCTTGCGGTCGGTGCGCCCGACGACCGGCTGACCGAGTCGCACCACCCCGACGATCGTGACCGCCGCCCTGGCGAACAGCGCCACCGCGACCAGCGTGATCGCCAGCGAGACGATGATCGCGAAGAGCTGCATGGTGCTCCTGCCCAGCTCGATGGATTGGGGTATGACCCGATCTTAGGGAGCGGTGGTCGGCGTGCCGAACACCTCCAGCTCGGTCATGTCCATGAAGGAGCAGCCGGTGAAGGCGCCACCGGGACAGCGCGGCGGCGGGTCCGTCGGATAGACCGTGTCGTCGAACACCTGAGGCCGCAGCATCGTGAACCTGATGAAGCGGGCTCCGGTGAACGGCGTCGTGGCCGCGACGTTGTTGTAGCGTCCGCGGTCCTCGGCGACGAACCGGCTGCTCCCCGTGCCGGTCACCACCCTCGTCCAGGTCGTGCCGTCCGCGGACGCCTCGATCCGGTAGGTATTCAGCGAGCTGCTGCCGGCGTCGCCACAGACGGCCGTCGGGTCGACCGCGAAGGCGGAGCTCTTGCCGGTCCCGGTGCCGATGTCGATGGCCCGGGGGAGCCGCACCACCAGGTACTTCGGCACCGGGGTGGCCGTCGGGTCGCCGGCGTTGTCGCCGGTCGTGCTGCCCCAGCCGGTGCCCTGGCTCAGGTCGACCGCCCCACCGGGGCCACAGCCGAACGCCGAGTAGTCGGGTCCGGTGTAGTCCGTGACCCGGCCGCCGCCGGAGCTGGCCGCGTAGTCTCGCCGGATCTTGAAGGACTGGACCGTGTACGGGTGCGCGCTGCGTTCCCGCCTGACGGTCACCGGTCCGCTGGTCACCTCATAGCCACGGGCGAGGATGACGACCTTGCGGTAGGTGCCGGGCCGCACGTTGCTGATCTGGTAGCGGCCGCTGGCGTCGGTGGTGTCGGAGTAGCTGCCGACGTAGCCGGAGTCGTGCCCGGTGATGCTGACCAGCGCGTTGGCGATGGGCTGCCCGGTGTTGCGGTCGATGACCCGACCGGCGAGCGTCCCGTAGCCGGCCCGGACGCCCGGACGGACCTTGAACGACTCGGCGGGGTGGGTGTCACCTGCGCCGAGGGAGCCGGCGAACCAGCCCATCCCACGGTGCGCGAACAGCCGCCACAGGTAGTGGCTGTGCCGCTGGTTGTAGACGACCTTGTCGGCTTGGAAGATCGCGTTGCGCATGTCGAGCATCGACGGGTCGGCCGGTGAGAGCGACATCGCCCGCGTGATCAGCAGGTCGGCCACCCGGGAGCCGAAGTGCTCGCGGATGTCCCACAGCGTCTGCGCCCACACCTCGCCGCTGGAGTGCACCTCGGGAGAGCCCCCGATCGTCGGGAAGTCGCCGTAGGTGTAACCACCGGAGTTGCCGTAGATATCGGTGCAGGCCTTGACCGTCGACCGCGGGTCGCAGTCCATGGCCTCGGTCCGGAACGTCGTCCTGTTGGCCAGCGGGTACTTGCCCTCGCGGATCTGGCCGTCCGTACGGTTCTGGTCGGCCTGGAAGCCGTGAGCGACCAGGTAGTCCATCGCGTAGTAGTCGCTCCATGCCTCGCCCATGGCGCCGGCCTGGATGCTGTTCAGCGTGGAGTTGCCCTGGGCGTCGACCACCAGACGGTTGGAGAGCCCGTGGGTGTACTCGTGGTAGAGGATCGAGGCGTCGAAGGCCCCGCTCATCGGGACGTACGGCTCGACCGAGTTCGGGGCGCCGGGGGAGTGCCACAGGTACATCTGCATGGTCGGTGAGGTGCCGTCCGGCGGCGTCGACATGTTGGCGTTGTCGATGTGGTTGCCGTCCGGCAGACCGTGGTCCGTGCTCGCGCCGTCGAGCGCGTTGAGCAGGACCGGGTCGCCACCGGAGCGCTGGAAGTTGCCGGCCTTGCTCGTGAACCCGATCGGTGACTTCGC
>JBBSGC010000097.1:0-7688 GCA_038254525.1 Propionibacteriales bacterium
GCATCGACGACCTGCTGCAGGCGCGCGGCGACCACGTAGGCCGACAGTGACATCCGCAGGTGGTTGTCCACCGCGGTGCCTTCGGCGAGCGAGGCCATGGCGTCGGCGACCTCGTGGGCCTGGCGCACGGGCCGCCACCCAGCGACGACGCCTTCGAGCCGCGCGGTGAGCTCCGCCACCTGGCGGCAGCGGTCCGCCACCCGGGCCGCCTCCTCGCACGTGTGCTGCTCCTGCTCGACGGCGTCGGCGAGCCGAGACGTCAGCCCCGCTAGGTCCGGGGGCGGCAGGTCCACGGCGGCGGCGACCGTTGGCTCGGCGAGCGTCCCGGCAGCCTGCCGACAGGACTGGTCGTGTTCCGCGACGAGCTCCTGCAGGCGTCGGCGAGTGCGTTCGTCCAGCGCGCTGGCACGCGCCTCGTCAAGGTCGGTGAAGCCGTCGGACAGTGCGGTCGCCGCTGCCGCCGCGGTGGCTGCCTGCACCGACTCCCGGCGGGCGTGCACCTGGCGCAGGGCGGTCACCACGGCGGACACTGCCGTGTGACAGGCGCGAGCCGCCGCCAGCGGCGACTCCACGTCGTGGCCGCGACCGAAACGAGCGGTCAGTCGTGCCGCGGAGGCGTTCACCTCTTCGCGGCGGCCACGCAGCCGTTCCTCGGCGGCCGCGAGGTCGGTGCCGACCGCTTCCCGAGACGTCGCGCACTCGGCCAGCTGGATGCGGAGGACGCCGAGCTGCCTGCGCAGGTCGGGGATCCGCCGGCGCGCGTCCATGGCCTGCGCAACCGTCTGGGTTTCGTTCTGGTGCCGGCCGGCAGCCAGCTCGGCATCGGTGCCATCGGCGAGCGACTCCAGCCGCACGACGCTGGCGTACGCGCGGGTCAGCTCCGTCTCGGCCTGTCGGCGCCCGTTCTCGGCCTGGTCCACCTGCGCGCGGGCGGCGCCCTCGGCGGCCCGGGTCGGGAGGTCGTCGCCTCGTGGTGCTGGCCTTGGATGGGCCACCGATCCGCAAACGGGGCACGCGCACCCTTCGGCCAGCTGCGCCGCCAGCCAACCGGCCGCACCGGCGAGCTGCTCTTCACGCAGGTCGTGCAAAGCGTCGCGGGCGTCGTTGTGCCGCTGCACGGCTGCATCCCGGTGCCGACGTGCGGCGTCGTGGCGCTCGTGCACCGCTGGCAGCTCGCGCACGGCAAGCAGCACCCGCTCACTTCGGCGCAGCCGCTCGACGAGGTCAGGCACGCTGTCGGAGGTGTGCACCGCGGCGGCCAGCTCGATGCTCAGCCGGTTGATCCGCTCGGGTAGCTCGTCGTGGGCGACGCCACCCTCGGCCAGCCGGTGCCTGAGCTCGTCGCGCCGGCCGGTCAGCACGGTTACCTCGTGCTCGCTCTCCGCGTGTCGGGCCCGGTGCTCCAGCGCTCGCTCGAGCTCCCCGACCAGGCGGTGCAGCTGGCGCTCGTCGGCCTCCAGCTCGACCAGCCGCGCGCCGGCCGACACCGCCGTGTCGGGCAACGTCTCGACGAGCACCGTGAGGGACTTCTGAACCGCCAGCCGCCGCAGGTGCAGCTCGTGGCCCGCCTGCTCGAGCAACCGCTCGGCGGCTCGCAGCGACTCCAGCAGCGCCGCGCTCTCGCGGGCCCGGTCCGCGCGGCTCAGCCGACGGCGGGCCTGGTCGACTTCCGGCTGCCGCTCGTCAAGACCGGCGCGCAACCGGCGAGCCTGCGCGCCCCGCTCCTGCGTGATGTGCAGCGCCTGAGCTGCGGCCAGCGCCGACCGGGTCGCGGTGGCGGACTTCCGAGCTCGCTCCGCGGATGCGCAGGCCAGCTGGGTGTCGACTCGCAGGTTGGCCGCCACCCGCCCGGCCCAGGCAACCCAGGAGGCGCCGACGAGCCCGGTGTCCCCAGGCGTCTCGGAGCTGTTGTCGTCGGGCGGTGGTGGGACCACGGCCGCCGCGGCGATGCTGTCGATCTGGGTCCGAGCGGTGGTTGCCTGGGCGTCGTCTGCTCGGCGGGTGGCCCTGCGGCGCTCGACCAGCCAGCGCTCCATCGACCGGAACCGGGCCGTGCCGAACAGCTGCTCCAGCACCTGCAACCGGTCAGCCGAGCCGGCGCGCAGGAAGTCAGCGAAGCGTCCCTGCGGCAACATGGCCACCTGGGTGAACTGGGAGATGCTCATGCCCAGCACCGACCGCACCAGGTCGGCCACCTCGTCGGTGCGCGTCGAAAGCGTCTGCCACGACCCGTCCACCTGCTCAGCGACTGCGCCGGCCGCAGGCTGCACGGTGACCCCGGATCCCCGACGCTTGGGTCGCGCCCAGGCGGGGGACCGGGTGAGGAGCAGTCTTCGCTCCGCCACCGTCAGCTCAAGCTGTACGCGCGGCGGCAGCGTATCGTCGGCATGATCGCTGCGCAGCCTCGCTGCCGCGTTGCGGTCACCCGGCACCGCACCGAAGAGCGCAAAGCAGACGGCATCAAGGATGCTGGTCTTGCCGGCGCCGGTCGGGCCGGCCAGCAGGAACAGTCCCGACGCCCCGAGGGCGTCGAAGTCAACGACCTGGCTCTGCGCGAACGGCCCGAACGCCGTGACCTCAAGGCGGTGCAGCCTCACCCGAGCATCCCGGCAGGTCCCGACGCGGAGCAGGACTCGCAAGCCGCATCGAGCAACGCCAGCTCCACCATGTCGGCAGACTCCTCGCGAACGGTCTCCACGAAGTCGCGAAGCAGCTCCCGGTCGGATCGGCCGCCCAGCGGCTGGACCGCGGCGCCCGGATCGCTCGGCGCTCCCTCGGGCGCGAACTGCAGCACCAGTGCGTGCGGGAAGCGCTTCTCCCGTAGCCGCTCCATGGCGGCTTGCGGACGCCGCGGGTCGGTGAGGGTGACCTGCACCCAACAGTCCTCAGCGCTGGACCAGGCGGGGTCGGTCAACAGGTCCCCGATCCGCCCCCGCAGCCGGGCCAGCCGCCGAGGAACCGGGGCCTCGACGAACTCGGCACCCGTGACTCCCCGCGGACCCAGCTCCACCAGCCAGGAGCCCTTCACGTGATCGGCCTCCGAGAAGGAGAACGCCAACGGCGATCCGCTGTAACGCAGGCTGTCGGTGAAGCGACGCCGCCCGTGCAGGTGGCCCAGCGCCACGTAGTCGATCCCGGCGAAGTGGCGCGCCGGGACCTGCGCAACCCCGCCGACGGTGATGTCGCGCTCGGAGTCACAACCAGCGCCACCCGCCACCCAGGTGTGCGCCAGCACCACCGACCGGGTGCCGGCCGGACGACGTGCGAGGTCCCGGCGCACCCGGCGCATCGCCTCCTCAGTCACCGTGGCGTGGGAGCGGTCAGCGAGCGCCCACGGCTCGCGCAGCACGTCGGGGTCGAGGAAGGGCAACCCGTAGACCGCCACCGGCCCGTGAACGTCGTGGACGACGATCGGGTCGTGGAGCCGGTCCGGCTCGGTGCGCAGGTGGACCCCTGACGCCGCGATCAGGTCCGCGGCGAAGCCGAGCCGTCGGGCGGAGTCGTGGTTGCCGGAGGTGATGACGACCGGGACGCGGAGATCAGCCAGCCGACGCAGCGCCTCGTTGGCCAACGCCACCGCGTCGACCGGCGGCAACGCCCGGTCGTAGACGTCGCCGGCGACGACCACCAGGTCGACCCGCTGCGTGCGCACCGTCTCGACCAGCGAGTCGACGAACTTCGCCTGTGCGGCGAGCAGCCCCTCACGGTGGAAGGACCGCCCCAAGTGCCAGTCGGAGGTGTGGAGGATGCGCACGTTCCGACGCTAGACGCCACTACCGACACCTCCACCGACCTGCGTCTCGACGCGCCGGAGGTCGTGACGCCACCATGGGCGAGAGGTTCAACGCAACCGCGACGGATGGCTGTAGACCACGAACCGGTCCCCTCTGGCGAAGCCCACCACGCAGATGCCCTGAGCCTCGGCCAGGTCAACGGCGAGGCTGGACGGTGCTCCAACGGCCACCACTACTGGCACCCCTGCCACGGCAGCCTTCTGCACGATCTCGAAGCCGAGTCGGCCACTGGTGGCGAGCAGGTCACCGAAGCCTGGCCGGCGCGGGGTCACGGAGTCGAGCAGCCGGCACCCGACGACCTTGTCGACCGCGTTGTGCCGGCCGACGTCCTCCCGGACCACCAGGGGTGAGCCATCTGCTGTGAAGAGCCCGGCCGCATGCAGGCCACCGGTGCGGGCGAACACCCGCTGCTCGTCGCGCAGCCGGTCCGGCAGGGCCCGGACGACGCCGGCGTCGACCACCGGTTCGACCGGCTGGGCGACGGCCCCGGTCTGCGCGACGGCGTCCAGGCTCTGCTTTCCGCACACGCCGCACGCCGCGCTGACGTCCAGAGCGCGCTCGCTCCACCGTCCGGGCGGCCCGGCGAGGCCAACGGTCACGACGTTGTAGGCCTGCTCGGGCAGCAGCGTTTCGTCGGTGCAGTACGCCACCGCCTGCAGGTCTTCCCGGTCACGCAGCACACCCTCGGTGAAGCAGAGCCCGGTGGCGAGGGCGAAGTCGTCGCCGGGGGTGCGCATCGTCACCAGGAACCGGCGAGCCGGCGCCATCGGCCAGGTGACGCGAATCTCCAGCGGCTCCTCGGTGGCGAGTCGGTCCTCGTGCCGGCTGACCACATCGCTGCGCCACTCGGTCACCCACACGCGGGTGGAAGGCCCGGGACGGCGGTCGCTACGCACGATGACGTCCTTCCACGTTGTCCCGGGCAGGTGGCTCGGCGGGCTCGAACCACGCCGGCGCGCCGGGCTCCAACAACCGGAGCAGCGGGTACGGCTGGAGCATGGGCGAGTCGGGCAGCTCGGTCAGCGGCGAGAACCGCAGCTCCACGCTTTCCCCGCCGGGGGGAGCGGTCAGGGCGCCACCGAGGATCGTGCACGAGAACACCACAGAGGTGTAGGAGACGCGATCGCCGTTGGGGTAGCACACGATGCGTGGACCCGTCACGCCGAGCAGGCGCTCCGGACGTACGTGCAGGCCGGTCTCCTCTTCCACCTCTCGTACCACTGCCTGGGCCGGGGTCTCGGCTGGGTCAATGGCTCCGCCGGGTAGACCCCACTGGCCGTTGTCGCTGCGCAGCTGCAGCAGGACTCTTCCCGCTCCGTCCTGGACGACGCCGGCCGCCGCCTGCAGCAGCAGCAGGTCGTGACCGATGCGTTCCCGCAGCCGCAGCAGGTAGTCACCGGTCGGCATCGGACTCCGGCACCGCCGCCGCCCGCACGCGCAGGGCTCGGCGGAGGTCATCGGCGCGATCGGCCACCGCCCGTCGCAGGCCGGCGTCCAGCGGGTCCGCGGCCAGCAGCGCCTGCGCCCGGTCGTAGGTCTGCTGACGCACGGCATAGACCGGGAAGCCGAGCAGGGCTGTCTCGGCCACGACCCACCCGGAGCGCAGCGACGCCGTCGACGGCAGCTCGGCGAAGTAGCGGTCGACATACCCGTCGAGCAGCGCCGACTGGTCGGGGTGCCAGAACCCCTCACACAGCGCGGAGAGCTCATAGTTGGACAGCGATCCGTCGGAGATGATCCGGTCCCACACCTCAGCCTTGCTCGCCGCGTCGGGCAGCGCCGCACGGCAGCGGGCCGCGTGGATCGCGCCCTTTGACGAGGCGTCCCGCCGCCGTTCGTCCTCGACGTCCAAGGCGTCGACCGCCCCGAGCCAGGCCATCTGGAGCAACAGCTTCCATCGCAGCTCCGCGTCGACGACGAGGCCGTCAGGTGCGGCGCCGTCGAGCCAGCCGCGAAACAGCGCCGTGTCGACGCAGACCTCGGCAAGGCCTTGCGCGGCGGCCAGCTGCAGGCCGGAGCCCGGCGGCGCCGAGTGCAGCCGCCTGGCCAGCGCTTCCGCGACCCGGTCGCGCGCGGATGGCTCGCCCCCCAGGTACTGCCCGATCACCGTCCGAGCGGCCCAGCCGGACAGCGACCGCACGGCGATGTCCTGGTCCTCGGTCGGCAGGGCGGCCGTGAGCAGGTCGAGTGCGGCATCAGTCCCGATCACCGCATCCCCGACACCATCGCGGACCGCCAGCCAGATCGCCGCTCGGGTGACCGGGTCGTCGATCCGGCCCAGGACGGCCGGCAGCGCGGCGCGCGTATCTGCGTCGTAGCGAACCTTGTCCCGGGTGTCGTCGCGGCCGTCGAGGACCAGCGCTCTGCCCGGCCCAGGGCAGACCGGCACCTGGGTACGTGGGGAGGTCACCTGCACAGCCACGTCGCGCTCGCCTTCGCCGTCGCCGAGAACGCGGATCACCAGGGAGTGTGGGCGCTCGGCATCCGAGCCGGCCGGGGGTGTCCGGACCAAGCTGTCGTCGTCGAGCGACAGCGTGTCGGCACCCGAGGTGCGCAACCAGGCGTCGGCCCACGGCCCGAGCTCACGTGCGCCACAGGACTCCCAGGCGGCGAGCAGGTCGGCGAGCGTTGCGTTGCCGTAGGCGTGCTCGTTGAGGTGCTGGCGGACCCCGGCGAGGAACACCTCGTCGCCCAAGTAGGTGTTGAGCTGCTTGAGCACCGCGGCACCCTTGGCGTAGGAGATGCCGTCGAAGTCAGCGAACGCCGACCGCACGTCGTTGGCGCCGTTGCTCGCCACCGGATGCGTGCTGGGACGCGAGTCGGCCATCAGCCCCCAGCGCTTGCGAACGAAGCCGAACTCCACCCACGAGTCGGTGAAGCCGGTCGCCTCGTCGGTGACCCGGTGGGCCATGTACTCGGCGAAGCTCTCGTTGAGCCACAGGTCGTCCCACCAGCGCATCGTGACCAGGTCGCCGAACCACTGGTGCGCCATCTCGTGCACGATCACCCGGGCCCGCAAGCCGCGCTCGCCGTCGGGCACCTTCGACCGGAACACCATCGAGTCGCGGAGAGTCACGCAACCGGGGTTCTCCATGGCCCCGAAGTTGAACTCCGGCACGAAGACCTGGTGGTAGTCGCCGAAGGGATAGCGGATCCCGAACATCGCATGATAGGCGTCGAAGGACTGGCCGGTCACGGTGAAGATCTCGTCCGCGTCCACGTCGAGGTGCCGCGCCAGCCACTGCGTGCAGTGGATGCCGAGCGGGATTCCGTCGTGCTCGCTCAGCACCGAGTGGTAGGGCCCCGCCACCAGCGTCCAGAAGTACGTGGACAGCGGCAACGTCTGGGCAAGCTCCCACCTGCCCCCGCCGAGCGAGGTCGCCGGCGCATTGCCCAGCACGGTCCGGTCCTCCGGCACCGACACCTGAGTTCGGTAGACCGCCTTGAGGTCCGGCTGGTCGAAGCAGCCGAAGATCCGTGGCGCGGCGTCGACCGCCGAGCGCGTACAGA
Source organism: Propionibacteriales bacterium (assembly GCA_038254525.1). Taxonomy (GTDB): domain Bacteria; phylum Actinomycetota; class Actinomycetes; order Propionibacteriales; family Nocardioidaceae; genus JBBSGC01. The sequence continues at coordinate 7,305 of JBBSGC010000097.1, forward strand.
TCGGTGCGGCCGTCGGCGGCGTCGGTGCTGCGATGCAGCCCCTCGCCGTCGTTGCTGTAGGCATCACCGCCTCGAGCCGCAGCCGGTGCCGGCCGTCAGTGAGGTCCAGCGGCAGCCGGCCGCCGCTCAGCAGGCTCGGGTCGAGCGGTTCGTCATCGAGCTCCGCCCGGGTCAGCTCGCTGCAGGACACGTCGACGAAAGTGCAGCCGGCCGAGGTCGTGTCGAAAGAGATCAGACAACTGGAGCTGAAGGTGTCGCCGGGAATGGTCAGATCCAGCTCGAGGTCATAGGCGAGCACCTCCAGCAGCGCTGCTCGAACCTGCGCTTCGCGGACGGTGAGGCTCGGCATGCGCCTACTGTAGGTGGCGCCGCACGGGAGACACC
>JBBSGC010000098.1:0-7654 GCA_038254525.1 Propionibacteriales bacterium
CGGCAGGTCGGTCGCGGCGTGGGCGGCGGCGTCGGTGGCGGGACGCATGGCAGTCATGGCTTCTCCTGGTCGGTGCCGGACGCGACACCGCGGATGACGTCAGCTAGCTCTGCGGCTTGGAACGGCAGGCCGCGCACCTGGTGGTAACTGATCGCGTCCACCAGGTATTTCGCCCGCAGCAGCATCGACAGCTGGCCGAGGTTCATCTCCGGCACCAGCACCGTCTCGTAGCGTCGCAGCACCGTCTCGAGGTCCTTCGGGAACGGGTTCAGGTGCCGCAGGTGCGCCTGCGCGACCGGGATCCCCTCCTTGCGTACGCGGCGGATCCCGGCGCCGATCGGGCCGTACGTCGAGCCCCAGCCGAGCACGAGCACCCGGGCCGCGCCGTCGGGGTCGTCGACCTCGAGCGGCGGCAGCGAGGCGGCGACCGCCTCCACCTTGGCGGCCCGGGTTCGGACCATGAGGTCGTGGTTCACCGGGTCGTAGGAGATGTCACCGGTGCGGTCGGCCTTCTCCAGGCCACCGATGCGGTGCTCGAGCCCCGCCGTGCCTGGGACGGCCCACGGCCGGGCCAGCGTCTGCGGGTCGCGCACGTACGGCCAGAACACCTCGGCGCCGTCAGGGTCCACCGAGTTGGGCGTCGTGGCGAAGGCCGGGTCGATGACCGGCAGGTCGGCGGGCTCCGGAAGCCGCCACGGCTCCGACCCGTTGGCCAGGTAGCCGTCGGACAGCAGCATCACCGGCGTGCGGTAGGTGACCGCTATCCGCGCCGCCTCCAGGGCCGTGTCGAAGCAGTCGGCCGGCGAGCGCGGCGCCACGATCGGGACTGGCGCCTCGCCGTTGCGACCGAACATCGCCTGCAGCAGGTCGGACTGCTCGGTCTTGGTCGGCAAGCCGGTCGAGGGACCACCGCGCTGGATGTCGCAGATCACCAGCGGAAGCTCCAGCATGACCGCCAGGCCGATGGTCTCGCTCTTGAGTGCTATCCCGGGACCCGAGGTGGTCGTGACGCCCAGCGCGCCGCCGAAGGAGGCGCCCAGCGCCGCACCGATGCCCGCGATCTCGTCCTCGGCCTGAAACGTCGTGACGTTGAAGCGCTTGTGCTTGCTGAGCTCGTGCAGCACGTCGGAGGCTGGTGTGATGGGGTAGGCCCCCAGGAAGATCGGCAGTCCGCTCTGCTGACCCGCAGCGACCAAACCGTACGCAAGAGCCAGGTTCCCGGTGATGTTTCGGTAGCGGCCCGGCGGCATCACGGCCGGCTTCACCTCGTAGCTCACCGCAAATGCCTCGGTGGTCTCCCCGAAGTTCCACCCGGCGCGGAATGCTGTGATGTTGGCGTCCCGGATGTCCGGCGCCTTTGCGAAGCTGCTCTGCAGGTAGTCGATGGTCGGCTCGGGCGGCCGGCCGTACATCCACGACAGCAGACCGAGGGCGAACATGTTCTTGGCCCGGCCGGCGTCTTTGCGCGACAGGCCGAAGCCCTGCACAGCCTCCACCGTCAGTGCGGTCAGGTCCACCGCGTGCACGGTGAAGGCGTCCAGCGCGGCACCGTCGAGCGGGTTGTCGGTGTAACCGGCCCGCCTGAGGTTGCGCGGAGTGAAGTCGTGGGTGTCGACGATGACCGAGGCCCCGGCCGGCAGGTCGGCGACATTGGCGCGCAGCGCGGCGGGGTTCATGGCCACCAGCACATCCGGCGCATCGCCCGGCGTCAGGATGTCGAAGTCCGCAAAATGCACCTGGAAGCTGGAGACGCCCGGAAGGGTGCCGGCGGGCGCCCTGATCTCGGCGGGGAAGTTCGGCAGCGTCGACAGGTCGTTGCCGAAGGCGGCCGTCTCGGCAGTGAAGCGGGCTCCGGTCAGCTGCATGCCGTCGCCGGAGTCACCGGCGAATCGGATGATGACTCGGTCGAGCTGCTTGACCGGCTTGGGCACGACGGCCTTTCTCACGGGGGTGGTCCAGTGACGATTCTACGACCGAAAGTCGGACCTTCCCGGCGCGGCCGCCAGCCGTACGCTACGCAGGACTCGACGAGGGAGCGCGTGCCGTGCGCTGTGCGAACCGTGCCTCCCTGATCTCGCGGCGGTGGTCGTCGGTGTGGCCGGCGCCGCGTCGCGGGCGCCGCGGGTCGGGCCAGCCGCGGCGTCTCTGCCAACGTCTCAGCCGACCCCACACGCCGACGTCGACTTCGGCTTCGCCGACCAGGTCATCGGGTTCGCCGAGCGCAACCAGCAGCTGGTGTTCGGGGCGCGCCTGGTGTGGCACCAGGGCTTCGGGACCGGGGTGGACCCACCACGACCTGTGGGGGTTGGCGCCCAAGGCAGCCCGCCAGCTGCTCTTCGGCACGGTCGAGCGGGTGGTCCGGCGCGGTGCTCGTACTCAACGACTTCGGCTACGAGACCGTCAACCAGTACGGCGATCGCCCGGTCGACAAGCGGCACGCGACGCTGCACGACCTGGACCGGTTGCTCGACGCCGGAGCCCCGGTGCACGCGTTCGGGGTGCAGGCGCACCTGCTCGCGGACCGGTTCGCGGACCGGTTCCACGGAGGTGACTATCGCCGCTTCCTGACAGAAGTCGCGGGTCGTGGCCTGAAGGTTGTGATCACCGAGCTGGACGTCCTCGACGACGGCTTGCCGCGGCGCCCGCTGGCGTTCGACCGTCGGCTGCGCCCCAAACCTGCGTGCTCCGCCATGAGCGACCGTCTCGCGCTCGCACCGCAACGGCCTCCGCTGTGGGACTCGCCTCGCGGCGCTACGTCTACAGCGCAGCCAGCTCTTCTCGGGGAAGCTGCAAAGAGGCGGCCAGTGCGGAGTCGGTGATCGACGCCGGCTTCGACGCGCCGGGGATCGGGATGCACACCGGCGACAGGGACAGCAACCAGGCCAGGCAGACCTGCTGCGGGCTCACGCCGTGCCTCCGCGCGATGGTGTCGAACTTGGCATGGCTCGAGCCCAGGTCACGCGCCCTGCCGATGCCGCCGAGCGGGCTCCACGGCAGGAACGCCAGGCCGAGCCGAGTGCAGAGCTCGAGCTCGGGCAGGCTGGACCTGAAGGCCGGTGACAGCTGGTTCTGCACGCTGACCAGTGCGGCACCCAGGACGTCCACGGCCTGCTGGATCTGGTCTGGGTCGGCGTTGGAGATCCCGACCCGCTGCACCAGGCCGGCATCGAGCAGCTCCCGTAGGCCGCCCATCGTCTCCGCGTACGGCACGCGGGGGTCGGGACGGTGGTGCTGATAGAGCCCGATCGCCTCGACGCCCAGTCGACGCAGTGACGCCTCGCACGCGCGCCGAAGGTAGTCCGGTCGGCCGTCGACGTCCCAGTCTGCTCCGTCTCGGGTGTGCCCGCCTTTGGTCGCCACCAGCACGGAGCCAACCACGGCACGATCGCCGTAGGAGGCGAGTGACGCGGCGACGAGTTCCTCGTTATGACCCATGGTGCCGTCTGGCGTGTACGCGTCAGCGGTGTCGATGAGCGTGACTCCGGCGTCGAGCGCGGCATGCACGGTTGCCTGTGCCTGTTCGTCGTCGGGATGCCCGCTCACCGACAAAGGCATCGCACCGAGCCCGATGGCGCCGACTTCGGCGTCACCGATCCTGCGCTGCTCCATCCTGCGCTGCTCCATGGGCCTCCTCCGGGAGGGGATCGAGCGGTCGAGCGTACGCCGGGGTCCCTGACCGGTGGCGGCGGGTGTCCTCGGAGGGAGGAATGTGAGGCCGTGCGGGGCGACCAGCAGGGAACGCAGGCACAATGGCAGTGAGGACGTGGCGGTGAACGCCGTGACAACTGAAGGTGGAGGTGATTGCGGTCGTGGACCAGGCGCCCCTCGGCATGCCCGCGCTCCGCAGGCTGCACGAGCTGATCGGCCAGCTCAACGGCTCGAACAGTCTCGACGAGACTCTGCAGGCGGTCGTCGACGGCGTCGTGGCGATCGTCGGCTTCGAGATTGCGGTGGTAAGTCTCGCCCATGCTGACGGCATGCTGGAGGCGGTCGCCGTGGCCGGCAACGAGGAGGCCCGGGCGGCGCTGCTGGGTCACCGGTTGCCGATCGCGAGCTGGACGGCCGAGCTCGATGTCGCCGACCACTGGGGCAAGCTGCGTTTCGTTCCACATGGCCGGCTGCCGGCCGACCAGCTGATCGGCTGGGTGCCTGACTTCGAGCCGCTGGACCTCCCGGACGCCTGGCATCCGCTCGACGCGCTCTACGCGCCGTTGCACTCGGCCAACGGCCAGCTCGTGGGGATGCTCTCGGTGGACCTGCCCAACGACCGCCGCCTACCCGGGCCGGTGCAACGCGAGCTGCTCGAGCTGTTCGCCGGGCAGGCCGGCATAGCTGTCGACAACGCTCTGGTCACCCAGCAGCTGAAGACCAGCGAGGAGACCTTCCGGCTGGCCTTCGAGGGCGCCGGCAACGGGATGGCGCTGATCTCACTGGACCCGACAGATCTCGGTCGCTACCTGCGGGTCAACGCCGCACTGTGCGCCATGGTCGGCCGCTCCGCCGAACAGCTGCTGCAGGGCACGTTCTTCGATGTGACTCATCCCGACGACCGTGAGGACAACCGCCGAGCGCTGCAGCTGCTGCTCGATGGGGACCGGGAGACACTGCAGGTGGAGAAGCGGTACGTGCACGCCGACGGGCACGCCGTGTGGGTGTCGCTGACCACGTCGGTGGTGCACGGCGGCGGCGGTGCCGCTGAGTATCTGATGAGCTCAATCGAGGACATCACCGAGCGTCGGGTGGCCGAGGCTGAGCTGCAGCACCGAGCTCATCACGACCCGCTGACCGGCCTGCCCAACCGGCGTGCCCTGGCCGGTCGCCTGGCCCGGGCACTCGCGGCAGCCGAATCCACGGGGCAGCCCGGGGCCGTGCTGTTCTGCGACCTCGACGACTTCAAGCGCGTGAACGACAGCCACGGCCACGCGTGCGGCGACAAGGTGCTGGCCGTCATCGCCGAGCGGATGGCCGGTGTCATGCGGGGCAGCGACTCGGTGATCAGGCTCGGCGGCGACGAGTTCATCGTGGTGGCCGACGCGCTGAGTGGCCCGGAGGCGAGCGCGCTGGCGCAGCGGCTGGCCGAAGCGGTCCGGGACCCGGTCAGCGTGGAGGGCGTGGTTGCGCGGGTCAGTGTCAGCATCGGAATCGCGCCGATCCCGATTTGTGACGGCGACCCGAAGCAGCTGTTGAAGGACGCCGACGCGGCGATGTACCAAGCCAAGGCGAGCTGAGGCACCGGCGGGACATGAGCACCGACCTCCCGGTACCCACCCTGGGCTCCGTTCCCGCCCCCGCGCTGGCGCCAGAGCCACTGCGCTTCTTGTTGAACTGGGGCCCGGCGTACTCGATGTGGGTCTTCAACCTCGGCCTCGCCTGCTGTGCCGTGGAGTTCATCGCCACCGCGATGTCGCGGCACGACCTCGTCCGGCTCGGCGAGACCCCGACCGCGCCGGGGCCGCGGCAGGCCGACCTGATGGTCGTCTCGGGCACGGTGACCGACAAGATGGCCCCGGCGGTAAGACGTCTCTACGAGCAGCTGCCCGAGCCGAGGTACGTGATCTCGTTCGGCTCCTGTGCCAACAGCGGCGGCCCCTACTGGGACTCCTACTGCGTGACCAAAGGCGTCGACCAGCTCATCCCGGTCGACGTCTACGTGCCCGGCTGCCCGCCCCGGCCCGAGGCCCTGGTGCAGGGCATCGTCACCCTGCACGACAAGATCGCCGCCGAGTCGTCGGCGAACCGCTACCCGCGGCGCGGCGCGGCATCGCTGCAGCAGCCGGTTCTCCGGCCCGGTGCCACCACGTCACGCGCTGGCCGGCCGGATCGGTCATGAGCCAGGTCGGCTGGCGAGCTGCCGTCCATGCTGCTGCGATGGACGCCGTCGGCGGGGCAGACCTCTGCACTCTCGACGACACGTTTGGCCCGTTGGCGCTGGACGTGGCGCCGGACCGCTGGGTTGATGTCGCACGGGCGCTGCGGGACGAGGTCGGGTGCTGCTATTTCGACTGGCTGAGTGCAGTCGACGAGCTCGACGACGGCTTCCGGGTCCTGTGTCACGTCGCCCGGTGGGGAACGCCGGTGAGCCACGTCGTCCTGCGCACGCTGGTGAACCGGCAGCAGCCGCGGCTCGCCTCACTGGTCCCCGTGTGGTCCGGCGCCGGATGGCACGAGCGGGAGACCTTCGAGATGTTCGGTGTCGAGTTCGTCGGTGGCGACCCGATGTCGACGCTGCTGCTGCCTGAGGGCTTCGAGGGCCATCCGCTGCGCAAGGACTTCGTGTTGGCCTCGCGGGTCGCCAAGGCGTGGCCGGGTGCCAAGGAGCCGGGGGAGTCCGAGCACGACGCCGCACCCGCGCGCCGGCGGGTGCTGCCGGCCGGAGTTCCCGACGCCGAGGCGTGGGGTCCTCGACCGGCGAGGTCGCCCGCAGCTGACCCGCTGACGGTCGCCCGCAGCGCCGGTCCGCCCGTCCGAGCACGGGGTGCCCGCCGCGCTCCCGGTCGCGCAAGCGCCGAACCGGGAGAGCCGACCGGTGGCTGAGCCGTACCCCGACGCGTTGCCGCAGCTGCCCCCGCGCTCTCGCGGGGTGATCGCGCTGCAGGAGGAGAACTGCACAGTGTGCATGCTGTGCGCGAGGGAGTGCCCGGCGTGGTGCATCTACATCGACTCGCACAAGGAGACGAGTCCGGCAGCGAGCCAAGGGGCCCGCGAGCGCAGCCACAACATGCTCGACAGGTTCGCGATCGACTTCTCGCTGTGCATGTACTGCGGCATCTGCATCGAGGTGTGCCCGTTCGACGCCCTGCACTGGAGCCCGGAGTTCGAGTACGCAGAGGTCGACATCGGTGAGCTGGTCCACGAGAGGGACCGGCTGCGGGAGTGGCTGTGGACAGTCCCGCCGCCGCCTGCCCTCGACGAGCGGGCCGAGGAGGCGAAGGAGATCATGGCTGCTCGGCGCGCCACCGCAAGCGAAACCAGTCCCCGCACCAGCCCCAGCCACACCAGCCCCGGCCACACCAGCCCCGGGGCGAAGCCAGCCGGTCAATAGGCGGCCGTTGCCTGCTGCCGGCTCACTCTCGTCTCGGGAAGCGTGGGTTGCGCCGTGGGACGACCTTGGGGTCGAGGTGTGGCGGTGGCACGATCTCCGGAACCCGTCGTCAGCGAGCACCACCGTCCACCCCTGAGCGTGGACCACGTGGTGGTGCCAAGAGCACAGCAGGCAGCCGTTGGCTAGGTCGGAGGTGCCGTCCCGCGTCCAAGGGGTGCGGTGGTGGGTCTCGCACCAGGCAGCCGGCGGTCACAAGTGCCGAAGATGTAACCGCGATCACGGGCCGCCAGGGCAATGCGCTGAGCTGGGCTGAACAGCCGACTGCTGCGGCCGAGATCCAGCGGCAATGAGCGACCGTTGAGCACCATAGGCAGCAAACCCGCAGTGCAGGCGAGTCGTCGCGCCTGGCTGGCTGACAGCTTCTCGCCGGTGGACAAGGTGGGGCGCCAAGCCCGGTCACCAGGTGCTTGTAGTCGAGAGCGACTGTGACGGTAGCGCCGGTCTGCGGCAGCGCGTCAGACGGCAGGTGCTCGACCAGAGTGGCCAGCGCGAGGCCCATGCGCTGGGGATGGGACAACCTGGCCCAAGCGGTCTGCATCTCGTCAGTGGGTC
>JBBSGC010000099.1:0-7426 GCA_038254525.1 Propionibacteriales bacterium
GGGCGCGGCGAAGCTGGCCCACGAGTCCGCGGCCTCGACGAAGCGTCGCCAGCCTTCTTTGGACCTGAGCGGAACATGGGCAGGCGTCGCCAGCTCGTCCTCTATGTAGGTGGTCATTCGAGCCTCACCAGAACCGCTCGGCTTCTTTGTCGGCGTCGAACACGCCGAACGGAATCACTACGCCGCCCTTGCTCGGCTCGTCTGCTACGCGCTCCGGCTTCGCTGGCGGGGTCGCGACCTGTGTCGGTGCTTCGCCGGCGCTCGGGGTCAGGTTCGGCCGCAGCGGCGTCGCGCTGGCAGCGTGCGTTCGCGCGGCGATCCGCCGCGAGGTGCGTGGGATCGAGGTGGGCCCGTTGCCGGCGCGGGTCAGCAGATCGTCCAGCGCCTGCGCGATCGTGTGCTGACTGTCTTCGTCGCCGCGTTCGGTGAGCTGGCGGCGCACGTGACGCAGGGTGAAGTCGGCGAACGGCGCGGTGCCGTGCCGGGCGTGGATCCACGGCACGCTGACCCACTGCTCGTCGCTGCCGCGCAGCCAGACGCGGGACAGGTCGTAGGGGTCGTAGTGCACTTCCCACCGGCCTGAGCGTGCCGCGTGCCCGGACGACTGTCCGCGCAATGGGTTCAGCACGTCGCTGTCGTAGGTGAGATAACCGAGCCTGATGCCTTCGGCCGTGATGCGCCGCCACGCCACCGGCAACAGCTCGAGATAGTCGGTCGGGCTCAGCGCGAGTGGCAGGTAGCCGGCCGACGCGACCAGCGCCGCGTACATCTCGTTCGGCGACAGCGCCGAGCGAGGTACTTCGGGGTGTCGCAGCCCGTCGTGGGGCCGGGGTTGCCAGCCGGCGATCACCCACTCGTCCAGCAGGTCCTGCAGGTCGCCGATCGGCCACACCGCATTCGCCTCGACGTCCGCACCGCGGCGGGTGACGTCGCGGCCGGTGTAGCCGGGGACGTACTGGCAGAACAGCGTATTGATCGAGGAGAACGTCCGCTCGACGACCGGCTTGTCCGTCGGGGTGTGCGGGTGCGCCGGCTGCACCGAGATCCCCAGCCGGGCGCACGCGGACAGAAACGTCTCGGATAAGAACACTGCGCCTCGGTCACAGACGATGGTCTCCGGTGTGATGACCGGCTTCGCCGCCGCTTCGGCCAACCGCTCGTCGGCCCAGGCCAGGTCGCGGTGGGGCAGCCGGGAGGCCCGCATCGCCAGCGCCTCCGGCCAGCCCGGGCGCATCGGCTCGGGCACCAGCGCCCTGGCCAGCAGCAGCGCCGCGTCGACCGCTTTGGTGCCGTGCGGGCGCAGCACTGCCGCGCATATCGTGCGCGTCGCCAGATCGAGCAGCGTGGTCAGCTCCACCCGGCCGGTCACCCCGTCATCGAGGACCGCGAGCACGTCCAGCGGGGTGGTGTCGATCTGTACCAGCTGGCCCGGGCGTAGTGCGATCACGCTGCCGAACGGGCCGTGTGGGCGGTTGGCCAGCGACCGGCGCGTCGTCGCCGGTCCGAACGTGTGCTCGCCTGTGTTGAGGCCGGCCAATAGCCGGTAGAACGTCGAGGGCGGGGGCACGTGGACGACGCCGGGGCCGTGCGTCTCGTCAAGCAGCTGCCGCACCCGGCGGCGGACCCTCCCGCGGGTTCCGGTCGAGGTCTCGGTCTGCTCGGCGAGCGCCGTCCGGGCAGCGAGCACGACGCGCTCGTCGACCCGGCCGGTCGCGGACGTGGGTTTGACTGCGCGCGCGTCGACCAGGCCCCACAGTCCGGACGCCGCGTAGGCGGCCCGCTTCCGCCGGATCGTGCGGACGCTGACCTGCTGGCCGAGCGCGGTCAGCTCGTCGGCCTTGGTCTGCTCGCGCTCGGCCAGCGTCGTCCGCTCCGGGTCATAGCCCGGCCGCGGCGTCGCGTTCGGCTCGGCGCCAGCCGGCACACCGGACTCGACCTCGCTGAGGTGTTGCTCCCACCAGCGAGCCCGCTCCACCGCCGGCTTCGGTGCCGCCTCGAGCAGCCCGAGCGGCGGTAACGACACCGGCGCAGCACCTGACAGCACGGCGAAGTCCGTTGCGGTCTGCAGGTGCGTCGCCAGTAGCACCTGGTGTGTTCCGTCGTCGGCGGCCAGCCGGACCGAGACCCCCGACAAGCCGACCACCGTGTGCTCGGCCGCGTCGAACCGCAGCCGATCCCCCAGCCGCAGCACACCGCGACGGCTGGCAGCGTCGGTCGTCACGGCGCAACCGAGACGATCGAGGACTCCGACAACGGCACGGTCAGCAACGTTTGCAGCTGCCCTCGCCACAACATGTGGAACAGCACAGGCAACACCACCAGCGCAGGACCAGCCGCCTCCGCACCCTCGAACAGCGCCCGCCGATCCGCGAAGCTCCGCAGCAACGCCTCGATTGTCGACGCTTGTGCGAATCGCGGATGCCGATATCCGGCCAGCCAACGCACGTTCTCCACGAGTACCGACCCCGCCGCTCCGACCCGCCGGTACTCCCAGCCCACCACGTCGCAGGCCTGCTCGGTCGTAGCGAACGCCTCCGCGTCCCGGGGCCGGATGCGATCATCCGGGCGGCAGTCCACCACCACAGCCGTGCCGTCCGCGCGGCGAGCGAAGAAGTCCGGCGCATGGGTGCGCGGTGTCCCGTCGTCGCCGTGGAACAGCAGCCAGAACGGCTGCGCCGCGAACCCGGTCACTGCGGCGTCGAAGTCCAGCAGCATCGCGTGGTCCCGCTCGAGCCACGACTCGTACCCGACATGGCGACCCATCGTCGCCGACCACCAAAAGCCGGGCCAGTTCCGCTGGCCGCGAAAGGACGGGAACGACCGCACCGGCACCGCCGACTCGAACGGCACTCGGGCGCATTCTGTCAGCGGCTCACGACACGGCCGCCCATCCCCGCCGAGGAACTCCAGCGCGTACGGCGACCAACCAACGGGCGCGCTCTGCAGCACCGCCGTAGCCGCTTCGCTTCCGTGCACTCCGCAAGTCCAGCACCAGTCGCACCTTGCCCAACGCAGACACGCTGGCCAACATCAACGGCGATTGGCCACTCGCTGTCCAGGTACAGCGAGAGCCGGCCAACTACACCGGGAATCGACACCGTCCCCATTTCCCAGGCACTGTCACCCAGACAGCCCAAAGCCGACACACCTCATGCACCCTGGTCCGAAATGCCCGGTTCGATGCGGGGTGGGTGGCGCAGGTAGCCGCGAGAGTCGGGCTGTGATGACCGTGCACAAGCTCACCGCGGGCGACGGGTACACGTACCTGACGCGCCAGGTGGCCGCGCACGACGCGAGCAACCGGGGCTATGACAACCTCGGCGCCTACTACACCGAGAAGGGTGAGGCGCCCGGCGTCTGGATGGGGCGGGGGCTTGCCGCCGTGCCGGACTTTCCGGTCGGAGAGCAGGTCAGCGAAGAGCAGATGATGGCCTTGTTCGGCGAGGGCAGGCATCCCAACGCAGATGCGATCGAGCGGGCCGCGATCGCCGAGGGCAAGCATCCGTGGCTGGTCGACCAGGCGAGCCGGCTCGGGGCTCCCTACCTCATCCACGAGCAGTCCAACATGTTCCACCGGCGCTCGGCCGGAGCCTTCCGCGACTACAACACCGCGCTCGGCCTGCACGCGGACACTCCCGTGCCCGCCGAGGAGCGGGCGCGGATGCGCACCGACCTGGCGCGGAAGATGTTCGTCGAGCAGTTCCACCGCGAGCCTGCCGACGCCCGCGAGCTGTCCGGTCACCTGGCCCGTATCTCACGGCAGGCCACCACCGCGGTCGCGGGCTATGACCTGACCTTCTCCCCCGTCAAGAGCATCTCGACGTTGTGGGCAATCGCCCCGCGCGAGGTCGCCGGCGAGATCGAACGTGCCCACCACGACGCAGTGAAAGACACCCTGGCCTGGCTGGAAGACAACGCCGCCTACACCCGGACCGGCCGCGGTGGCGTGGCCCAGGTCGAGGTCCGAGGCTTGATCGCGGCCGCGTTCACGCATCGTGACTCCCGCTCCGGCGACCCCGACCTACACACCCACGTGACGATCAGCAACAAGGTGCAGACCCTCGCCGGGCGGTGGCTCGCACTCGACGGGCGCCCGCTCTACAAGAACAACGTCGCGGCCTCGGAGCGATACAACACTCGCATCGAGGCGCTGCTGATCGAGCGTGTGGGCCTGCGGTTCGGTGATCGGCCAGGCAGTGACCCGGGCAAGCGGCCAGTGCGTGAAATCATCGGCATCGACGGTGCCCTCCCCCGCGTCTGGTCGTCGCGCCGGGCCGCCATCGACACCCGGCGGGCCGCCCTGTCCGCCCAATTCCAGGTCGACCACGGCCGCCCCCCCACGCCGAAAGAGGCGGTGGCGCTGGCGGAGCGCGCCAACAAGGAGACCCGCCAGCGCAAGCACGAACCCCGCTCCCACGCCGAGCAGCGCGAGACCTGGCGCGCCGAAGCGGTGGCGGTGTTAGGCGGGGATGCCCCGCTGCACTACTACATCCGTGGCGCCATGCGTGACCGAACTCGACGTCAGGGTGCCCGCTCGGTCAGTGCCGCATGGGTCGCCCAGACTGCCGACACGGTCCTGTCGATCGTGGCATCCTCCCGCGCGACCTGGCAGGCCAACCACATCCGAGCCGAGGCGGAGCGGCAGGCACGGGCCGCCGGAGTGCGCCACGGCGACCTTGACCGGGCGGTCGACGCGGTCGTCGCCGAGGCCCTCGGCCCTTCCCGATCCGTGCCACTGGACACCCGCGAAACCCTCCACGACCCCGCCGCGCTACGCCGCTCGGACGGAACCTCCGTCTACACCGTCGCCGGATCGGCCCTGTACACCTCGGCCGACATCATCGCGGCGGAAGAGTTGATCGTCGCGGGCGCCGGCGGTGTCGGCGGGCGGACCATCCCCGGCACCGTCATCGACATCACCATGCTGGAGTCGGCCGCCAACGGCGTTCAACTCAACCCCGGCCAGGTGCAGCTGGTGCGGGAGCTGGCCACCTCCGGCGCCCGCGTGCAGTTGGCCCTCGCCCCAGCTGGAACCGGCAAGACCACGGCCATGCGGGTCCTGTCCAGGGCGTGGACCGCCGACGGCGGCCATGTCGTGGGCCTGGCACCGTCCGCCGCGGCAGCCGCCGTTCTCCGCGAGGAGATCGGCGCCGACACCGACACCTTGGCCAAGCTGACCTGGCACCTCACCAACGGCGGCGGCCCGGACTGGATCACCGCCATCGGCGCCGACACCCTCGTCGTCATCGACGAGGCCGGCATGGCCGGGACCCCCGACCTGGCCGCCGCCATCGACTACGTGACCAGCCGCGGCGGGTCGGTCAGGCTCATCGGCGACGATCAGCAACTCGCCGCCATCGGCGCCGGCGGCGTCCTTCGTGACATCGCCGCCACTCACGGCGCGGTCACCCTGTCACAGGTCATGCGCTTCACCGACCCCACGACTGGTGCCCCCAATCACGCCGAGGGAGCGGCGTCCCTCGCCCTGCGAGACGGTGACACCTCGGCGATTGCCTACTACCTCGACAGTGGACGGGTCCACGTCGGCGACCTCACCACTGCCACCAACGACGCCTACCGTGCCTGGTTCGCAGACCGCACCCGGGGCCTGGACGCTGTCATGCTGGCCCCCACCCGCGATCTGGTCGCCGAGCTCAACGACCGCGCCCGGGCCGACCGGCTCGCCGCCCAGGAGCAGCCTGTCGGTCGCGAGGTAGGTCTCGCCTCCCACGCCTCCCACGCCTCCCACGCCTCGACCGGCGACACCATCATCACCCGGCAGAACAACCGCAAGATCCCCATCACTGCCTCCGACTGGGTCAAGAACGGCGACCGGTGGACCATCACCGCGGTCCGCGAGTCCGGCGCGCTGGAGGTCATCCACTTGCGCACCGGCCGACACATCACACTGCCCGCCGACTACGTCAAAGGCCACGTCACCCTCGGCTATGCGGCCACCGTGCACGGCGCGCAAGGCATCACCGCTGACAGCTGCCACATCGTCGCGACCGGTGAGGAATCCCGGCAACTCATGTACGTGGCGCTGACCCGAGGCCGGCACGCCAACCACATCTACCTCACCACTGCCGGCGACGGCGACCCACACAGCGTCATCACCCGTGATGCGCTACTCCCGCCAACCGCCGGCGACATCCTCGCCCGCGTGCTCGCCCGCGACGCCTCCCCTGTCTCCGCGACCAGTCAAGCGCGGGCGTTCAGCGACCCGGCCGGGCAGCTTCAAGCGGCCGCCGCCCGGTACCACCACGCCCTCGCGACCGCCGCCGAGGACCGCCTTGGCGTCGATGCGCTCACCGGCATCGACGAAGCAGCCGAGACCGTCATGCCTGGCCTGACTCGCCACGAGGCCTACCCCACGCTGCGCGCCCACCTCGCCCTCCTCGCCGTCGACGGACACAAGCCGGCCGAAGTACTCACCCAGGCCAGCTCGACTCGAGGCCTCGCCGACGCCCGCGACGTCGCCGCCGTGCTCGACTGGCGTCTCGACCCGACCGGACACCGATCGGGCGGCGCGGGACCGTTGCCCTGGCTGCCGTCCGTTCCCGATGCCCTCACCGCGGACCGCGAATGGGGCGACTACCTGCGGGGCCGGTGCGAGAGGGTCACCGCCCTATCCGGCGCCGTCGCGGCCCGCGCCCGCACCTGGACCCCCACCAGCGCACCCCTGTGGACCAACGGTCTCATTGACCGAGACCCCGAACTCGTCGCCGACTTGGCTGTGTGGCGGGCGGCCAACAGTGTCGATGACGGCGACCGCCGGAGCACCGGTCCGCCACTACCTGCCGCGGCAGACGCCCGCGCGCAACGGGCGCTGGACCGGCGGGTCACCCACGTGCTGGGCGACCCGAGAGCGGCCACCACCCGCTGGGCTCCGCTGGCCAACGGGATCGACCCGCGCGTCGTCGCCGACCCGTACTGGGCCACCCTGGCCGACCGACTCACAGCCGCCGACCGCGCCGGGATCGACATCGCCAGCCTGGCCAGGGCAGTCGGCGCCGAGGCCCCGCTGCCAGACGAGCAGCCCGCCGCCGCGCTTTGGTGGCGCCTGTCGCGGCATCTGTCCCCCGCCGCCATGACAGCCACCGACCATTCAGTCTCCGACACGCTACGGCCGGACTGGACCGGCGCACTACACCACCTCGTCGGCGAGATCAGCGCCGCCCGCATCCTCGCCGACCCCGCCTGGCCCGCCCTGGTCGCGGCTGTCACCCATGCCGGCCGAGCCGGATGGCAGCCCCATGACGTCCTCGGAACGGCCCACGAGCTGCTGCTCAGCGGCCAACCCGAAGACGAACCGCTACGCCCCGACGAGCTGGCCACCGCATTGGCCTGGAGGATCGGCATGCTCACCGACACCGCCCCAGCCATCCCGCACCACGACTCTCCCCCGCCACCAGAGGACGAGGAC
>JBBSGC010000100.1:0-7053 GCA_038254525.1 Propionibacteriales bacterium
CGTAGGTCTTGCCGACGCCGACGAGAGAGATCATCGGATCTTCGGTACGGTCCATGCCGTGACCCTAGTCGCAGCGGCCGCCACCGATCAGCCGTGCTACAGCTTGTTAATCAACCACTGGGTCTGCGGTGACTACTACCGGGACCGGTTCGGCGACCTGCGAGCCGCCACGGTGGAACATGTCTGGATCACCCTGATTTCGGTGGGTCTCGGGCTCGCCGTGGCCCTGCCGCTGGCGCTGCTCGCCCGGCGCTTCCTGCCTCTCCAGAGCGTCATCCTCGGTGGCAGCACCGTCATCTACACCATTCCGTCGCTGGCGATGTTCTCGCTGTTGTTGCCCTACACGCACCTGACTGCCACGACGGTGATCGTCGGGCTGGCGTTGTACTCCTTGACGATTCTGGTCCGCAACATCTTGGCCGGCCTGCGATCCGTACCCGACGAGGTACGTGACGCCGCTACCGGCCTGGGCTACGGACCACTGCGCCGGTTACTGCGGATTGAGCTTCCCCTCGCGCTGCCGGTGGTGATCGCGGGGCTTCGAGTGGCGACGGTGTCGACGGTCGCCTTGACCACCGTCGGCGCCATCGTGGGCTACGGCGGTCTCGGGAACCTCTTGCTCGACGGCGTCGACACCCAGTTCAAGGCCGAGATCCTCGCCGCCAGCGTCCTGTGCGTCGCGCTGGCGGTGCTGCTGGACCTCGCGCTGGTGGCTCTGCAGTTCCTCATTACTCCGTGGGCGAGAAGGGGGCTGCGCTCATGAGCGGACCGTTGGGCTATCTGTTTGACGGCCGGAGCTGGTCGGGGGCCGAAGGTTTGGGAACGGAACTAGTGCAGCAGCTGCTGCTCACCATCACGAGTCTCGTCATCGCCTGCGCGGTTGCCCTGCCGGTTGCGCTCTACCTGGGACACGTCGGTCGCGGCGGCGCCCTCGCCGTCAACGTGTCGAACGTCGGCCGGGCCGTCCCGACCTTCGCCGTGCTGGTGTTGTTGTCCGTTGGGCCGCTAGGCACCAGCGAACTCGGCCCGTATGGTCGGGCCGGCTTGGCAACGTTGGTTTCGCTGATCCTGTTCGCTCTGCCGCCGATCATCACCAACGCCTATGTGGCGATCCGCGAGGTCGATCGGGAGACGGTCGAGGCCGCCCGTGGCATGGGTATGCGCGAGTGGCAGGTCTTCCGTGGGGTGGAGCTGCCGCTTGCCCTGCCGCTGGTCCTGACCGGTGTGCGGCTGGCGCTCGTGCAGGTTTGGGCGACGGCGACTATCGCCGCGCTCGTTGCCGGCCCGGGGCTCGGCAACACCATCAATCTCGGCTTCACCCGTCAGGACGCCAACCAGGTCGTCGGTGGCGCCATCCTGGTAGCCGCCATAGCGATCGCGCTGGAAGGGGCGCTTGCGTTGGCCGAACGCCTGCTCGACCCGCTGAGGCGCGCACGGTTACAATTTCGCGACAAAGCGCGCGCCGGGCTTGCGCAGCCCGCCGCCTGATGCTGGGCTGGAGATCCGGGGCATTCCGACTGGTGCCTCACTGGACACGCGTGAGCGATCCTCACGGGACACAGAAGGTGGTGCACCCTATGGTGCTAGTTCGTCGTGCGCACGTTGCTCTTGTGCTGAGCGGTTTGCTGCTCGCTGTGACCGCCTGCGGCGGGAGCAACGACTCGTTCAACAGCTCGTCCAGCGGTAGCAAGGGCGACATCACGTTGTCGGGCCAGGACTTCACCGAGATGAAGATCATGTCGGAGATGTACAAGCAGGTGCTGGAGAACGCCGGCTACAACGTCGACCTCAAGCTTGTGAAGACGCGCGACGTCTACATTCCGGAGCTCGAGAGCGGCAACGTCCAAGTCGTCCCGGAGTACCTGTCCGGCATCGCCGACAAGCTCAACCTGGACCAGAACGGTCCGAACGCCAAGCCGGTGACCACAAATGACGCCACTGCGTCGCTGGCCGCGCTCAAGCCACTGGCCGACCAGGCCGGCATCACCATGCTCGACCCGTCGCAAGCAACCGACCAGAACGCGTTTGCCGTGAAGACGGACTTCGCGCAGCAGAACAGCCTCACGACCTTGTCAGATCTCGCAGCGCTCAACCAGCCGTTGGTGCTTGCGGCGGCAGACGACTGCAAGGATCGCACCGACTGCGCGAAGGGGCTGAGCGATGTCTACAACCTCGACATCACGAAGATCCTGCCGTTGGGCTTCGCGACCACGCAGACCAAGGACTCAGTGATCAAGGGCGAGGCTCAGCTGGGCGAGACTTACACGACCGATGGCAGCGTCGATCAGCTCGGCCTCACGATCCTCGAGGACGACAAGGGAATCCAGCCGGCGCAGAACCTCATCCCGGCCGTCAACAGCGACTTCCTCGCCAGCCACCCGGACGTCGGTGACGCGCTCAACAAGCTGTCCGGGACGCTGACCACCCAGGACCTGTCGGGACTGGACCTCAAGGTCGATGTCGACCGCGCCGATCCGGCAACGGTCGCCAAGGACTACCTCACGTCCAAGGGCCTCATCTGAGCGCACCGCCCAGCCGGCGTCACTTGTCGACGTCGCCGACCACGAAGAACATCGAGCCGAGGATCGCCACCAGATCCGCGACCACGCAACCGGTCAGCAGGTGCGGCAGGACCGAGACGTTGTTGAACGAGGCGGTGCGCAGCTTCAGCCGCCACGGCGTCTTCTCGCCCCGTGAGACCAGGTAGTAGCCGTTGAGCCCGAGCGGGTTCTCGGTCCAGGCGTACGTCGCGCCCTCGGGTGCCTTCAGGACCTTGGGCAGCCGGATGTTGACGGGGCCCTGCGGAAGCACCGCGAGCCGGTCGAGGCAGGCATCGGCGAGACCGAGCGACACCTGCGCCTGCTCCAGCAGGACCTCGAAGCGGGCGTGACAGTCGCCGGCCCGTCGGGTGACGATGCGCAGGACGCCGTCGGCGAGCAGCTGGTCGTAGGCCAGGTACGGCTCGTCGCGGCGCAGGTCGATGTCGACGCCGCTGGCCCGAGCGATCGGACCGCTGACGCCGTGCGCATGAACCAGGTCGGGACTCAGCACGCCGACGCCGACGGTGCAGGCGCGGAAGACCTCGTCGCCGAAGACGAGCTCCTCGATCTGGGGCAGCCGCGAGCGAACCGCGGCGACGGCAGTGCGGGTGCGGCCGAGCCACCCGGCCGGCAGGTCCTCCTTGAGCCCGCCCACCCGGTTGAACATGTAGTGCATCCGGCCGCCCGAGACCTCCTCCATCACCTGCTGGATGGTCTCGCGCTCATGGAAAGCACGAACCGCCGGCGGCTCCACACCGGCCTCGACCGGAGCCGACCCGAGGAACATCAGGTGGCTGAGCACCCGGTTGAGCTCGGCCAGCAGCGTGCGGATCCACACCGCGCGGACCGGCACCTCCATGCCGAGCATCCGCTCGACGGCGAGCACCACGCCGAGCTCGTTGCTGAACGCCGACAGCCAGTCGTGACGGTTGGCGAGCACGATGATCTGGCGGTAGTCGCGGACTTCGAAGAGCTTCTCCGCACCGCGATGCAGGTAGCCGACGATCGGCTCGCACTCGATGATCCGATCGCCGTCAAGAGCCAGCCGCAACCGCAGGACGCCGTGGGTGGACGGGTGCTGGGGCCCGATGTTCAGGATCATGTCCTCGGTCGCGAGCGCGCCCCGTTCGGGGGCGAAGCCCGCGGCGCCGTCGCCGATGCCGACGGTGAGACGCTCGTGCGGGTTGTCGCTCACTGCGGCATCGTGCCACGGCTTTCGGCAGGCTTCGGGGAGCCTGCCGAGCAACAGCCCCAGAGCGCTGCGCACCGGCTGGCTACCCTGGCGAGGTGGCGGACGTCTTCGAGGTCCCCGGTGCGCCCTGGACGCCGGTCAGCCGTCGACTGTCCACGGTCCGCCTCCTCACCTGCGGCGGCGCGACGGTCGTCGGCCTGCTCGTGCTGGCGGCCGCCGCGCTCTGGCTACCGGTCTCCACCGCCTGGGTCACTGCCGCGGCTGCGCTCGGCGTCGTGGCCGCCGTGGCCGCCGCCGTCCTCCTGCACCGCAACGCGCGCAGCTGGGCCTATGCCGAACGCGCCGACGACATCTACATCCGCCGGGGAGTCGCCTTTCTGCGGCTCGAGGTCGTGCCGTACGGCCGGATGCAGCTCGTCGACGTCAAGGCCGGCCCGCTGGAGCGCCGCCTGGGGATCGCCGACGTCACGTTGCACACCGCGTCGCCGGACACCAACGCGCGCATCGTTGGACTCCCGTTCGCCGAGGCAGAGCGGCTGCGCGACCGACTGACCGCGCTCGGCGAGGCCCAGGCAGCGGGACTGTGAGCGACGGCCACGGCGAGTTCCACCGGCTGCACCCGCTCTCGCCGGTGCTGCGCGGCGGCCTCTTCCTCGTGGTGTGGCTCGGTTGGGTGGGCAGGAACCTCACCGATGGTGTCGACGCGTTCGAGTACGCCTGGACCGGGCTGCTCACGCTCGGGGCGGGTCTCGCGTTCGGTCTCGGCTCGTGGTGGTTCACCCGCTACCGGGTGTCGGGCACCGAGCTGCGGGTGGACACCGGCGTTCTCGTGCGTCGCTCGCGGCGCATCCGCATCGACCGGCTGCAGGCCATCGACGTGCGCCAACCGCTGCTGGCGCGCCTGCTCGGTCTCGCGGAGCTCTCCTTCGACGTCGGGAGCGGAAACGACTCCGACGCCAAGCTTGCGTTCCTCCCATTGGCGCACGCGCTGCGGCTGCGCGACGAGCTGCTGGACCGCGGCGACGCGAGCCCGGTCGGGGAGCCCGGCCGTACGCTGCTCGCCGTCCATCCCGGTCGGCTGGCCGCCAGCCTGCTGCTGCGCAACGAGTTCACCGGCGCCGTCGTCTCGGCTCTTGTGGGTGTCTGGCTGACGGCGTACAGCGGCACTCCGGTCGGCATCGTGGTGCTGCTTGGTGCCGTCGCCGGCGTCGGGTCGCTGCTGGTGCGCGAGCTGCTCTTGTGGTGGGGCTTCGCGCTGACCGAGTCGCGACAGGGTCTGCGCATCTCGACCGGCCTGCTGGGTCGGCGCACGCAGACCGTCCCCGTCGACCGCATCCAGGGGGTGGTGATGGTCGAGCCCGTCCTGTGGCGCCCGCTGGGCTGGGTGCGCCTCGACGTGACGGTGTCCGGTGTCGCCGGCGGCGATGACGACGAGCGCAAGCAGCAGCTCTCGACGCTGGTGCCAGTTGCCCCACGGGCCAGCGTGACACCTTTGCTGCACGGCCTGCTCGGCGCCGACCACCAGCGTGTCGCCATGACGGCACCCCCCGCCCGGAGCCGCTGGGTGGATCCGGTCGGCCGACGCTTCGCTGCTGCCGGCTACGACGAGCAGCTGGTGGTCGCCCGCCGCGGGGTGCTTGTCCGGCGCACCGATGTGGTGCCGCGCCGCAAGATCCAGTCGGTGCGCCTGCAGCGCGGTCCGCTGCAGCGGCTGTTCGGTCTGGCCAGCGTGCATGTCGACCTACCCCGGGGGCCGGTGCACGCGGCGGTCGCGCATCGCACCACCGGCGAGGCGTGGCAGCTGGCCGTCGACCTGGTGCGCAAGGCACCGCACGCCTCCGCTGCGTCCCTTGCGACGATCCGCGACCTCTGACTGACGCGACCCGTGGGCGCGAGGCGCGACTTCTGCTCCCCGAATGCGTCTGCGGCGTCAGTGCCGCCGCATCGAACAGGGCACGAACTCACGGATCGGCGGTCAGAAACTCACGGATCGGCGGGGAAGGGGTCCGCGACGGAGACGGGGGTGACCACCCAGCCGAAGTCGCCGAACCCGGACGTGCCCACCAGCTCACCGGCCGCACCGGCGGCCGACAGTGCGCGCAGGTATCCGCTCGGGTCGCGGGTGGCGAGGACCGGCGCCGGCCGCTCCACACGAACGCCCAGACAGTGCAGCGCCGACCGCTGGCTCAGCAGGCGGCCCCGACCGGCAGCCGCCACGGAGTCCAGGGCGACGTCGGCGGTGACGTCGGCGGTCCCGTCCAGCACCAGGTCGACCCGGCGACCGGCCCGGTAGGACCGGAGAGATCCGTGCGCCGGGCGGTCACCGCGAACGTGCCCGTAGTCGACAGCCAGCGCAACGCCGTGCTCGAGCCGGTCGACCACCGCCGACCACGCTTCGTCACGCGCGCGCCCGACCTCGATCCGCTGCCCGGGCAAGCCGTCTGGCCACCAGCGCCCGACCCAGTCGAGGTCCCCACCGGTCAGCGGTGCGCCTGCGAACAGGTCGCCCGAGGTGGTCACCACGAGCTCGCGCAGCACGTCGTCCGTGCCGACCTCGGCCACTGTGCACGGCACGTTGTCCAGCAGCTCGTTGGCTATCACCAGTCCGCTCAGCCGTGGCGGCGGCTCAAGGCTCCACCCGACCCGCGCCGGCAGGGCTGCCGGCCGAGAGCGGACGTCGACTCCGTGCAGCCGCAGCTGCGGAGCGGTTGCCGCCAGGTGGCGCAGCAGCTCACCGCTCCCCGCGCCCATGTCGATGACTGCCTCGAGGTTGGAGCGCCTGGCCAGCTCGGCGATGGCCGAGGCGAACATCGGTGACGCCGTCGCCGACGTACGGAAGTGCTGCGCCGGTGCCTCGCGCAGGAAGAAGCCGTCGCCCCCGTACAGCGCCCGGTCCCACGCCTCGCGCAGCGTCAAGAGGTCCGGCACCCGCTCAGTCTGCCGGGACCGATGTCGTGACGTGCGGGCCGTCCGGGCGGCCACATTGTCGCGAGATCGGTTGGCTGGCCTGGCGCAAAGAGCGGTGCACCCATGCGTTGTGATCGCCCGCACGGCGCGATCCGGTGCCGGCGCGAGCGGCCCGGGCGTACGCTGGGCGGCGCATTCGCTGGGCACCGTCTCGCAGGCGCAGCATCCGTCTGGTATGCCCGACAGGGCCAAAAGCGTTAGGTGCGACATGAGTGGCTACCGGATCGGCGTCGTCGGCGCCGGTCGCGTCGGCGCCGCGCTGGCAGCGGCGCTGCGTGACGCCGGTCACGACGTCGTCGCCGCCTCCGGCCGGTCCGCCGCCTCTGCCACTCGGATCGAGACTCTGCTCCCCGA
>JBBSGC010000101.1:0-7052 GCA_038254525.1 Propionibacteriales bacterium
CGTTCGGATCCGCTCCAACTGGGCGCGGCGTAGTTGCTGTCTACCAGGTAGCGTTACTGGAGCGTTAGCGATCTACCTGTAAACAAAGAAAGCGTGGCTGACCTGCGGTGATGGCAGCTCCCGCGACTGGACTCGAACCAGTAACCTGCCGGTTAACAGCCGGACGCTCTGCCAATTGAGCTACGCGGGACGGCGCGCCTACGTAAGCGCCCCAACAGACTAGCAAGCCGCCTGCCGCCTCAACGAGACGGCGGCTCCCCCAGCTCCGCGCGGGCGGAGGCCAGACCTGCCTCCACCGCCGCGGCCACCTCGGGATCCGCCGGTTCCAGTCCCTCGTCGAGCCAGCACGACCACTCGATGGCGCCGTCGCCGCCGGGCGCCCGTCGGCCCACCACCTTGAGTCCGCGGCTGCCCGACACCGGCACGTGTCGGGCCAGGACCACGCTGGCCGTCACCCGCTCATGGATCAGCTCCAGCAGACGTCCGGGTTCGTCGAGGGCGACGACATGCCGGGGCTGCGGCTGTCCGAAGTCGGCCACCTCGATCACCACCAGCCGCTCGGTGTCTCGGTCCCAGGTAGCGCGTTCGACCCGCTGCCAGGGCAGCGACAGCCAGCCGCCGTCGACAGTGAGGTGCAGCGACCGCTCGGTCCCGACCTGCCAGTGCCCCTGCAGGTCGGGCGAGGCGGCAAGCACGCGCTCCCCCGGCGCGAGCGGCAACGTGGCCACGACATCGCGCGGCACGCCGGGCGACCGGGACCAACGCGGCATGCGTCCATCATCACGCACCGGGACGGATCGCGGAGCGAGGCGCTTCACCGGCCGTACGCAGGTCCTCGTCGCTGAACAGGACGCGCTTGCGTTCAGCCTCACGCAGCGCCGAGACCGCCGGCTGCCCACGCAGCCGGAGCAGCGCCCGCCGCTCGAGGTGGCGGACCCGCTCACGCGTCATGCCCAGCTCGGCGGCGATCGCCGTCGGGCCCTGCGGCCGGACCCCGATGCCGAAGCGCCGACGCAACACCTCCCGCTCTGCCGGCTCCAGGTCGTCGAGTGCCTCCCGCAACCGTCGGCCGGCCAACCGGTCGGCCGCCTGGTCGGCCAGGTCGACGGCATGGCGGTCGGCGACTGCCTCGAGAACCGCTGCCGTGTCGGTTCCGTCGGTGTCCAGGGAAAGCGGCTCGGCGCTAGCGGCCAGCAGCGCGGTCGTCTCCGCGACGCCCATCCCACAGGCGTCCGCCACCTCAACCACCGTCGGTTCACGTCCCCACCGCTCGGCCAGCTCCCGGCGACGGCCGAGGCAGCCGTTGAGACGGGTGAGCACCTGGACCGGGACCCGCACGGTTCGCGTGGAGTCGGCGATCCCACGGGTGAGCGCTTGACGGATCCACCACACGGCGTAAGTCGAGAACTTGCACCCGCGTCGATAGTCGAAACGGTCGACCGCATGGATCAGGCCGACGGTGCCTTCCTGCACCAGGTCGAGCAGGGGCGCACCGGTCCTGGTGTAACGCCGGGCCATCGACACCACCAGCCGCAGGTTGGCCTGCACCATGAGCTCACGGGCTTGGTCGCCCAGCAGCACCAGCAGCTCCAGGTCCTCGCGCAGGTCTGGAGGCCAGGGCGAACGACCGGCCGAAAGCCGCTCGGCGGCCAGCGCACCGGCCTCCATGTCGATCGCGCAGCGCACCTCCTGCGCGGCCGTCAGCAGCGGGATCGACCCGACCTGGTTCAAGAAGGCCGTCACTGCATCGCTCGGCATCGCCGCCATGATGTCCCCTCCGCCCGGCTGCTGTGTCCTCCGCAGTCTCCGCAGGAGAACGGCCGGCGCGGTAGTCGTCGCCGCGCATCTGTGGACGGCCGACTGCTACACCAGGCCGCCCCCAAGCGCCCGGTCGCGCAGAGAACGCCGCTGCTGCTCCAGCGCGACCAGCTCCCCGAACAGGCGGTTGTAGTCGGTTGCCTGCTCGAGTGGGTTGGTCCGCTGCAGGCGCGACTTGACCATGTGCACCCGCCGGGCGGTCGTGAGCTCCTGTAGGCGGGCCAGCAGCGCGCCGATCAGCCGCTCGTCCGGTTGGCCCAGATAGCGCAGCGGTTGGACCGTCAGCGCGGTCGCCAGCGCGCGTACGTGCGGATCCTCGATCCGCTCGAGGACGCCCGACAGCCAGCCGGGAGTCGGCTCGGTCGGAAGTGGGACCGCGGTCGCGGCCGACCACAGCGCGGCCAGCCAGGGATGGGTGAAGTCGCCGGTGTCGACGCTGGCTGCCGCCTCGGCGACCAGGTGCGGCAGCTGCACGACTGCCTTCATGGCCTCGCGCTCGTCAGCGAAGCGGGCTTCCCCGATGTTCGGCACCTCGACGGCCGGCTGGAGCTCTACCGACCCGGTGCCTGCAGCCGGCTGACGACGGTTGCCCCCGCGCTCGCCGCGGGCCGCCGCGCGTCGCACCTCGTCGCGCACCTCGTCGACGTCGAGGCCGATCATCCCGGCCAGCTCGCGGGCGAAGGCGTCGACCTTGGACCGGTCCCTGATGCTGGCGACCAGCCGGGCGCCCTCTCGCATCGCGTCGACCCGTGAGTCGGCACGGTCCAGGTCGTATCGCCCGATCACGTTGCGCAGCACGAAGCGATAGAGCGGCACGCGTCGCGCTACCAGCTCCCGCACGGCCGCGTCGCCCTTCGCCAGGCGCAGGTCGCAGGGGTCCAGCCCGTCCGGCTCGACGGCGACGTACGTCTGGGTCACGAACTGCGAGTCGCCGGAGAAGGCCCGCACCGCGGCCCGCTGACCGGCCTCGTCGCCGTCGAAGGTGAAGATGACCTCACCGCGGAACTCGTCGTGGTCGGCCAGCAGCCGGCGCAGGATCCGGGTGTGGTCCTCGCCGAAGGCCGTGCCACAGGTCGCGACCGC
Source organism: Propionibacteriales bacterium (assembly GCA_038254525.1). GTDB lineage: Bacteria > Actinomycetota > Actinomycetes > Propionibacteriales > Nocardioidaceae > JBBSGC01. The sequence continues at coordinate 2,902 of JBBSGC010000101.1, forward strand.
GGTCGTCACCCCGGCGACGTGGCAGGCCATCACGTCGGTATAGCCCTCCACGACGACCGCCTGCATGCCGGTGGCGATCGGCCGCCGAGCCAAGTCGACGCCGTAGAGCACCTGCGACTTCTTGTAGAGCGGGGTCTCGGGAGTGTTGAGGTACTTGGCGTCGATGTGGTCGTCGTCGAAAAGCCGGCGCGCCCCGAAGCCGACGACCTCACCGGCGAGATCGCGGATGGGCCACAGCAGCCGACCGCGGAACCGGTCGTAGACCCCACGGCTCCCCCGCGCCACCAGGCCCGCGCTGACGAGCTCGTCCTCGGTGAACCCGCGAGCCATCAGATGGCCGCTCAGCGCCTCCCCGCCACGCGGCGCGAAGCCCACACCGAAGCGCTCGGCGACGTCCCGCTCGAAGCCACGCTCGGCGAGGAACTGCCGACCGGCCACCGCCTCGGCCGACTCGCTCAGCTGGGCGACATAGAACTGAGCGGCGACCCGGTTGGCCTCGACGAGCCGCTGCCGCTGGTGCGGGTCGCGGCGTGGCCCACCGGTGCCGGACGTCTCGTCGTAGCGCAGCTGGACCCCGTAGCGCACCGCGAGCCGCTCAACGGCGTCGGTGAAACCGAGCCCTTCCACCTCACGCAGGAACGTGAAGACGTCGCCGCCGGCTCCGCAGCCGAAGCAGTGGTAGAAGCCGCGCGACGGCGTGACGTGGAAGGAGGGCGACTTCTCGTCGTGGAACGGGCACAGCCCCTTCAGTGAGCCGCCGCCGGCGGGCCGCAACGTGAGGTGCTGGCCGATGACCTCGTCGATGCGGGTGCGCTCACGGACCAGCGCGATGTCGTCGTCGCGGATCCGGCCGGGCACATCGGGAGTGTACGCAGCGGGCCGACGCCCAAAGGCCGCCTCAGCCGACCCGGTGGACGGCCGTGCAGTGTCGTGACATCGCGGTCGCTCGGACGGCTACGACGGCACGAGATGGGTGCGGCGTCAGCCGGTGAGCCGGTGCATGCTCGCCACCGCCGAGGCGTCGGTCAGCGAAGCCACCGCGTCGATCACCACCCGCAGTCGAGATGCGTCATCGGTGGCTGCCGAGTGCGCTTCGCCGAACGCCGGCGCCAGGTCCTCGGGGCGGCTGGTGAGACCCTCGACGAGACCCGCCAGCAGCGCCCGCTGTTCGCGCAGCAGGTCCACTCGGTCCTCGCGGCGCATCACGAAGTGCGCCGCAATGCCCTTCAGCACGGCGATCTCGGCGCTCACCTCCCCCGGCAGCACCAGGTCGCACGCGTAGCGGGTCAGCTCGCCGGAGCCGTACGCATCGTGCGTGGCGGTGCGGACCAGCGCGCAGAAGCGCCCGATCAGCGTGCTGGTCAGCGCCTTGAGCTGGACCGAGGCGCGCAGCCCACCGTCATGGCGTTCCCGTGGCCAGGCGGGCAGCCCGGTCAGCCGCTGCAACGCATCGGTGAGCAGCGCGTCGTCAGCGCCGGGCAGGTACCAGTCCCGGACCGCTGCGAAGACGCCGAGGCGCTCACCGCCGCAGCGCAGCGCGCCGAGGTCGACCCGCCCGGAGACCACCGCGTCCTCGATGTCGTGCACGGAGTAGGCGATGTCGTCGGCCAGGTCCATCACCTGCGCCTCGAGGCAACGCCGCGGCTCGGCCACTCCGGTGCGCAGCCAGCCGAACACCGGGAGGTCGTCGGCGTAGACCCCGAACTTGCGCAGCTCCCGTGGCGTGCCGTCGGCATGCGAGCCGCTGGTCGGTGGCGCACCCGCGCGCGGCCACGGGTACTTGCAGCAGGCGTCGAGAGCCGCGCGGGTGAGGTTGAGGCCGACGCTTCGCCCCTGGGCGTCGAGGGTCTTCGGCTCCAGTCGGGTCAGGACCCGCAGGGTCTGTGCATTGCCCTCGAAGCCGCCGACCGACGCGGCCGCCCGGTCCAGAGCCCGCTCCCCGTTGTGCCCGAACGGCGGATGTCCGAGGTCGTGGGCCAGCGCCGCGGTCTCCACAACGTCGGGGTCGCACCCGAGCTCCTGCCCCAGCTCGCGGGCCACCTGGGCCACCTCGAGAGAGTGGGTGAGCCGGTTTCGGACCGAGTCGCTGCTGGCCGGCCCCACCACCTGGGTCTTGGCCGAGAGCCGGCGGAAGGCCGCACTGTGCAGCACCCGGGCGCGGTCGCGTTGGAACGCCGTGCGCGCCTGGCGCTTGGCCGGCTCGCCGACGCGCCGCTCGGCGTCGCCAGCCGAGTAGCCGGCGCTGATCAGTTCCATCGACCAGCAGGCTAGCGCCGGCGCGCTCTCACCCTCCGGAGACGGCGCTCTCGGCGTCCGCGTCCAGGTTCGTCAGCGTTTCGCGGTCGTCGAGCCAGCCGTCCGGCAGGGCAACCCGCCTGGGCGTCCCCTGCCGCCCCCGGGGGGTGCCGAGCTCGGCGAGCGGGTACGCCTCGTCCGGGTCCAGCTCGTCGAGCAGCTCATCCAACCTCGCCAGCGACGACACCATCGCCAGCGCCGCGCGCACGCGGCCACCGGCCGCGAAGCCCTTGAGGTACCACGCGACGTGCTTTCGGAACTCCACGCAGCCGCGCTCCTCGGTCAGGTGGTCGGTCAGCAGCAAGGCGTGCCGCCGCATCATCGCGGCCACCTCGCCGAGCCGCGGCAGTGCGGTGACCTGCTCGCCGGCAAAGGCGGCCGCCAGGTCGCGGAACAGCCAAGGCCGACCGAGGCACCCGCGCCCCACCACGACCCCGGCGCATCCGGTCTGCCGCACCATCGCGACGGCATCCGAGGCCTCCCAGATGTCGCCGTTGCCGAGCACCGGGATGTCCACGGAGTCCACCAGAGCGGTGATCGCGTCCCAGTCGGCGCGTCCCGAGTAGTGCTGCACGGCGGTGCGCCCGTGCAGCGCGATCGCCGCGCACCCGCTCTCCTGTGCGATGCGACCGGCCTCGAGGTAGGTGAGGTGGTCCTCGTCGATGCCCTTGCGGGTCTTCATGGTGACCGGGATGCCGTAGGGGAGCGCCGCACGGACGGCGCTGTCGAGGATCTCGGCGAGCCGGCGACGCTTCCACGGCAGCGCGGCACCGCCACCCTTGCGGGTGACCTTCGGCACGGGGCAGCCGAAGTTGAGGTCGACGTGGTCCACGCCGTGGTCGCCGGCCAGGATCTCCACGGCCTTGCCGACGTAGACCGGGTCGATGCCGTAGAGCTGGACCGACCGGGTCGTCTCCGCCTCGTCGAACGACAGCATCGCCAGGCTCGTCCGGTCGCCCTCGACTATGCCGCGGGAGGTGATCATCTCGCAGACGTACAGCCCCGCGCCCTGCTCGCTGCACAGCTTTCGGTACGCGGCGTTCGTGACCCCGGCCATCGGGGCGAGCACCACCGGCGGCCGCACCTCGAGCGCCCCGAGCCGCAACCCGGTCGGCACCGGGCGCAATGCGGCTGGCACCGGGCTGCTGTCTGACACAGCCCCATCCTCCCCCACCCGTCCGTGAGTTTCCGACCGCCCGTCCGTGAGTTTCCGACCGCCCGTCCGTGACTTATGCCGCCCCACGACCCAGTACCGGGAAGGCGATCGGTGACCGGCGATAGCGTCTGACGGGTGCCCGCTCAGCGATTCCGCCTCGCCGCCGCCGTTTACGGTGTGCTCACGCGCGGCGACTCGGTCCTGCTCATGCGTCGCACGGGCTCCGGCTACCGCGACGGCCAGCTCGGCCTGCCGGCGGGTCATCTCGACGGTGGCGAAGACGCGGTCACCGGCCTGCTCCGGGAGCTCAGCGAGGAGCTGGCGGTCACGGCCGAGCGCGACTCCTGCCAGCTCGCAGTCGGCCTTCATCGAGCCCCGGAGTCGCCGGCCGACGTCGAGTATCTCGACCTGGTCTTCGCCGTCGGCCGCTGGACCGGCACTCCGAGAGTCGCCGAGCCGGACAAGTGCAGCGAGCTGGTCTGGTCGCCCCGGCGGGCGCTTCCGGCCGACGTGATCGACTACGTCGCCGCGGCGCTGTCGGCGCTCTCCGACTCCCAGTCGCTGGGCCTGTACGGCTGGCCCGGCTGAGGCGCGAACCGGTGGACCCGCACCCCCCAGCGGTCGCGACCTCACGTTCCGGGCGTCCGGCACGTCTACCAGGAGTGACACCGGAACCGTTCGAGAAGATCGTGGAGCGCCA
>JBBSGC010000102.1:0-7041 GCA_038254525.1 Propionibacteriales bacterium
GGATGCTCGCGCAGGGCGCGGTGCCGGGCAACGTGGCCGAGCCTCTCGTCTACTATCGGGTCGGCGCCGGTGCCTACGCCCGCCGCGGCGGTCTGGAGCTGCTGCGCAGCGAGCTGGCCTTGCAGCGCCGCTTCCACGAGCTCGGCATCACCACCCGGACCCAGTACGCGCGCAACGTCGTGCTGCGCGGCGGCTACCGGCTGGTTCCCGAGGCGGTGCGCCGCCTCGCGTACCGCCGGCTGATCGCCCGGCGCGGCATCGCTGACGCCCCGCGCGCGCCGGAGCCACTCGACTGACGGCTTCGTTACACTCGACAGGCCCGACCCGCGACCTCCGAAGGCCTGTGATCGACCTGTGAACGCTGACCTCGTCGTCGTCGGCTCCGGCCTGTTCGGGCTCACCATCGCCGAGCGGGCCGCCGGGGACCTGGGGCTGCGGGTCCTCGTGGTCGAGCGGCGCCCACACGTCGGAGGCAACGCCTACAGCGCTCCTGACCCGGAGACTGGGATCGAGGTGCACCAGTACGGCGCGCACCTGTTCCACACCTCGAACACCCGCGTCTGGGAATACGTCAACCGGTTCACGTCGTTCACCGGGTACGCCCACCGGGTCTTCACGAACTTCCGGGGCCGCATCTATCCGATGCCGATCAACCTGGCGACGATCTGCGAGTACTTCGGCCGCGCGTACTCCCCTGGTGCGGCCCGGGCGCTGGTCGCCGAGCAGGCCGCCGAGATCGTCGGCGACCAGGCCAGGAACCTCGAGGAGAAGGCGATCTCGTTGGTCGGCCGGCCGCTCTACGAGGCGTTCATCCGGGGCTACACCGCAAAGCAGTGGCAGACCGACCCGACCGAGCTGCCGGCTGAGATCATCACCCGGCTCCCGGTCCGCTACACCTTCGACAACCGCTACTTCAACGACACCCACGAGGGGCTGCCGACCAACGGGTACACCAGGTGGCTGGAGACCATGGCAGACAACGACCGCATCGAGATCCGGCTCGACACCGATTTCGCCGATCTGCGCGCCGACATTGTCGGCAACGTGCCCGTCGTCTACACCGGGCCGGTCGACGCGTACTTCGACTCCGAGCTCGGCTCGCTGTCCTGGCGTACGATCGACCTCGAGACGTCGGTGGAGCCGGTCGGGGACTTCCAGGGGACGTCGGTGATGAACTACGCCGACGAGGACGTGCCGTTCACACGGATCATCGAGCCGAGGCACTTCCACCCCGAGCGCGACTACTACCCGAGCGACAAGACCGTTATCCAGCGCGAGTACTCGCGCTTCGCCACGGCCGACGACGAGCCCTACTACCCGATCAACACCCCGGAGGACCGGGCCCGCCTGCTGCAGTACCGCGAGCTGGCCCGCTCGGAGAAGCAGGTGCTGTTCGGCGGCCGGCTCGGCACCTACAAGTACCTCGACATGCACATGGCGATCGGCGCGGCACTGTCGATGTATGACAACAAGATCCGACCGCACTTCGCCGAGGGTGCCCAGCTGGAGAGTGGGGGAGTCGACGCATGAGCGTGCAGACACCGGATTCCGCAGTGGCCGACCCGGCGGCCCGGGACTTCGACCAAAGTGACGCCTCCGCCGGGGCCGCGACCGTGCGGCGGGTGCTGCAGCGCGTGGTGCTGCCGGCCGACCGCGACCTCGACGTGCTTCCGCTCTACGTCGACTATGCAGGTGCAGCCGGGCCCGACGACGCGGCGGTCGACGTGCTCTCGGCCGCGCGACACCCCGAGAACATCCTCAGCCGCTACCGGCTGCGGGTGCGCGCCGACGCCCGGGTGTCGTTCGGCACGTACTTCAACGGGTTCGCGGCCAGCTACTGGCGGATGTGGTCGATCGTCGAGGCGGTTGTCCTCCGGGTCCGGGTGAGTGGCTCAGCGACCGTGATCGTCTACCGCTCCACCGCCGACGGCCGCTCCCAGCGGGTCGACTCCGCCTCCACCCAGACCGACCCCGGGGGCGACTTCGAGTTCGAGCTGCCGCTCAAGCCGTTCGGCGACGGCGGGTGGTACTGGTTCGACGTCTTCGCCGGGCGCACCGACGCGATCCTGGAGGGGGCCACCTGGTGTGCCGACGTCCCCGCCGACCGGGCCGAGTCGGGGACCGCCACCGTCGGCATCACGACGATCCGGCCGGACTCGTGCGTCCCCCTGCTGGCGCAGCTGAGCGACGACGAGGGCAAGGTGCTCGACGTCCTCGACTCGGTGATCGTGGTCGACCAAGGCGCCGACAAGATCCGGGACGAGCCCGGGTTCGCGAACGTCGAGGCCGCCATGGGCGGACGGCTACGCGTCATCGACCAGGGCAACATCGGTGGTTCCGGCGGCTTCGCCCGGGCGCAGTACGAGACGTCGAAGGCCGCCCAGAGTACCTACGTGCTGCTGCTCGACGATGACATAGTCGCCGAGCCGGAGAGCATCATGCGGGCGATCACCTTCGGTGACCTGGCCCGGCGGCCCACGCTGGTCGGGGGCCACATGTTCAGCCTCTACTCACGCTCCGCGCTGCACAGCTACGGAGAGACGGTCAACCGTTGGCGCTTCTGGTGGGGACCGGCGCCGATGGTGTACCCCGAGCACGACCTGGCCACCCACAACCTGCGCAACACCCGCTGGCTGCACCGCCGGGTCGACGTCGACTTCAACGGCTGGTGGATGTGCCTCATCCCGCGGGTCGTCATCGACGAGATCGGCCTCGGTCTGCCCTTGTTCATCAAGTGGGACGACGCGGAGTACGGCATCCGCGCCGCCGCCGCAGGGTTTCCGACGGTGTCGATGCCCGGCGTCGCGGTCTGGCACGTCCCGTGGACGGACAAGAACGACGCACTGGACTGGCAGGCCTACTTCCACCAGCGCAACCGCACGGTGGCGGCGCTGCTGCACTCGCCTTACCGGTTCGGTGGCCGGGTCGTCCAGGAGAGCTTCAACCACCAGGTCAAGCACCTGCTGGCCATGCAGTACTCGACGGCGCAGCTGCGACTGCAGGCACTCGAGGACATCCTGGCCGGCCCCGACCACCTGCACCCGAGCATCCTGAGCCGACTGCCGGAGGTGCGCAAGATCCGCAGCGGCTACCCGGACGCGCAGAACCAGAAGCACTCCGACAGCTTCCCGCGGGTCAAGATCGCCAAGCCGCCCAAACGGGGCAGGACCGGAGGAGACCCGAGGGGGGTCGTCGGGCAGCTCAAGGCCGCGGCGGCCGGCGGAGCGCACCAGCTGTTCCCGGTGCGCGACCTGGCCATGAAGCACCCGGAGGCGCAGCTCGCCGCGCAGGACGCGCAGTGGTGGCGGCTGGCGTCGCTGGACTCGGCTGTGGTGTCCACGACCGACGGGTCCTCGGTGTCGTGGTACCGCCGGGATCCCGGCGAGTTCCAGCGGCTCCTCATGCGCAGCGTGGCCGTTCACCAGCAGTTCGCCCGTGAGTGGCCACGGCTTGCCAAGCAGTACCGTGCGGCGCTGCCCGAGGTGACGTCCGCCTCGGCGTGGGAGGCGACGTTCTTCGCCGCCGCCCCCGAACCGATCCCGCAGGAACCGCCACAATGACCTCGACCCTTCCGCACTCCGCCGGGGTCTCCGCCGACGTCCGGCTCGGTCCGCTGCGGCCACCCGGCGACACCACGGGCCTGTTCGGCGTGTTCCAGCGTCGCTACCTGCTTAAGCTGCTGGTCCGCAAGGAGCTGCGGGTCCGCTACCAGGGATCGTTGCTCGGCGTCGCGTGGTCCTACGTCAAGCCGTTGATCCGCTTCCTGACCTACGTGCTGGTGATCGGCTACGTGATCGGGCTGCACAAGCTGCCCGGTTATCCGCTGCACGTCTTCTCCGCGATGATCGTGGTGACGTTCTTCACCGAGACGCTGGGCGCCGGAACCAAGTCGGTGGTCAAGAACAAGTCGCTGGTACGCAAGATGAACGTGCCGCGGGAGATGTTCCCCGTCGCCTCGTTGCTGGTGACCATCTACCACGCGTTGCCTCAGTACCTGATCTTGTTCATCGGCTGCCTGATCGCCGACTGGCGTTTCTCGGCCACCGCCATCGCGGCAGGCCTGCTGAGCTTCGCGATCCTGGTCACGTTCTCGCTGGCGGTCTCGCTTGCGTTCAGCGCCCTCAATGTCTGGTTCAGGGACTTCCAGAACTTCGTCGAGACCATCACGCACCTGGTGATGTGGTCGGTCCCGATGATCTACACCTTCCAGATGATCGCCAGCCGCACGCACGGCAACTGGATCGAGCAGGCCTACCTCGCGAACCCGATCGTCGAGGCAGTCGTGCTCGCGCAACGCTGCTTCTGGGTGCCGACGCTTCCGCCGGACACCCCCGAGGCCCTGCTGCCTGCCCATCTGTTCGAGCGCGGCCTGATCACGCTGGCAGTCTCGATCGCGCTGATCGCCGTCGCGCAGCGGCTGTTCACCCGACTGGAAGTGAAGTTCGCGGAGCACCTGCTGTGACCGCGGCACCCCAGGCCTGCGGCGCCTCCGGGGCCTGTCATGGTTGACACCGTCGTCCTCGACCATGCCACCAAGGCCTTCGCGCTCCGGGAGACCCACACGCTCAAGCGCCGCATGGTCGCGATGGCCCGCGGCCAGCAGGTGACGCGGCGGTTCCTCGCCGTCAACGACGTGTCGTTCTCGATCGAGGAGGGCGACGCGGTAGCGCTGATGGGGCTGAACGGCTCGGGCAAGTCCACGCTGCTCAAGCTGATCTCCGGCGTGCTGCGCCCTGACGGCGGCTCGGTGCTGACCCGCGGCCGCATCGCCGGCCTGATTGAGGTCACGGCCGGCTTCCACACCCAGCTCACCGGCCGGGAGAACATCTACCTCAACGCGGCGATCCTCGGGATGAGCGAGCCGGAGATCAACCGCAAGTTCGACTCGCTCGTCGACTTCTCCGGCATCGAGGAGTTCCTCGACCAGCCGGTCGGCAACTACTCCTCGGGCATGTTCGCCCGGCTGGGCTTCGCGATCGCGGTGACCGCGGACTCAGACGTGTTCATCATCGACGAGGTGCTCGCCGTCGGCGACCCGCCGTTCAAGAAGAAGTGCATGAAACGGATCCGAGAGATCCGGGACGAGGGGCGCACCATAGTCTTCGTCAGCCACAACACCACGCAGGTCAAGCGGATCTGCACCCGGGCGGTCGTGCTTGAGAAGGGCTGTCTGACCTACCACGGTGACGTGGACGGCGCGATCAAGCACCTCGAGTACGACCAGAACGACGACGACGCGGACGGCGAGGGCGGCGAGCTCTGAGGCCGCGCGCTCAGCGCGCCCAGGCCGACCAGGCGGAGTCGACGATCGAGACCAGGTCGTTGCTGCTGCGCCAGCCCAGCACCTCGTCGATGCGCTGCACCTGAGCCACGAGCTGGTCCGGGTCACCGGCACGGCGCTCGGCCGTGCTCGCGCGGATGTCCAGCCCGGTGCTGGCGGCCACCTGCTCGAGCACCTCGCGGACCGACGCCCCGCGACCGGTGCCCACGTTGAACACGTCGTGGGGACGCTCGGCACGCCCCAGGTAGTCCAGTGCCGCCAGGTGGGCCTGCGCGAGGTCGCGTACGTGCACGTAGTCACGCACGCAGGTGCCGTCGGGCGTCGCGTAGTCGTCGCCGAAGATCACCGGCTGCTCGCCGCGCGTCAGCCGGTCCAGCACGATCGGGATCAGGTTGAAGATGCCCGGGTCACCGAGATCGTCCCAGCCGGCGCCGGCGACGTTGAAGTAGCGGAGGTTCACCGAACGCAGGCCCCATGCCTGGCCTGCCGCACGGTTCATCCACTCGCAGACCAGCTTCGTCTCGCCGTAGGGGGAGATCGGCCGAGGGGCGGTGTCCTCGTCGATCAGTGAACCCGGCGCCAGCGCCGGAAGGCCGTAGGTGGCAGCGGAGGAGGAGAACATCAGCCGGTCGACGCCCGCCTGCTCCATCGCTTGCAGCAGTTGGGCGTTGCCGCCGACGTTCTGCGCGTAGTACCAGGCCGGCCGGGTGGCCGACTCGCCTACCTGCTTCTTCGCCGCTATGTGGATGACCGCCTCGACGCCGGAGGCGTTCATGAGCGCGGTGAGCGCCTCGACCGAGCCGGACCGTGACAGGTCGACCCGCTCGAGTGGCACGTCGCCGACCCGGGCGGCGTCGCCCGAGCTCAGGTCGTCGACCACGACGACCGAGTCACCGCGTTCGACGAGCAGCCGCACGACGTGGGCGCCTATGTAGCCGGCTCCACCGGTGACCAGTACGGACATGCCCGCCAGCCTAGTGACCGACTGGTGGGCTCAGCACACGGTTGCGTCCACCCGCTCCTCGGCGGCGATGCCGGCCAGGTCGGCGGGGTCCGCGTTGCTGACCAGCACCAGGGACCCGCGGGTCACCAGCGGCACCAGCAACCCGGTCACCGCCCCCTCGAGGCTCGTCGGGTTCCGGGTCGTGAGCAGCCGAGGCGTGGCCGGCAGGTCCAGCGTCTGGGCGCGCAGCCGGGCGACGCCGATCAGGTCGGCGTGGGTCCGTACGCCTGCCTCGTCCACCCACGCAGGGCTGTCGGGCACGACGCCGACGACAGGCAGGAACACGTCAGGCATCGCGAGCACCTCCGCACCGAAGTCCGTCACGCCCACCGGCAACGGCTCGGTGCAGCGGGCACCCAGCGGATGTAGTGCGGTCACCACCACCTCATCGGCGGGTGGCAGGTCGGTGGCCAAGGCGTCCGGCCCCACCACCGCGACGGCCAGGTCGTCGGCGACCGCCCCGGGGACCACCACGGCACCCAGCGTCCAGCAGGCCAACGCCCACACCGCGCCCTGCCAGTGCGCGGGCAGAGCGAGCCCGACCCGGCCGCCGGGCTCGGCGTCGAGCACGTCGCGCAGCAGGCCGGCCGTCTTGGCCACCCAGTTCGCTGTCGTCACCGCCGAGAGCTCCACGCGCGCGCCGTCGGCGCGGTCGTACCAGGTCAGGAACGGCCGGCTGGGGTCGGCGGCGACGAGTGTGGCGAGCAGCGCGGGCATCGTCAGCGCCTCTAACGGGTCCGGGGGTGGCACCGTCCCA
>JBBSGC010000103.1:0-7016 GCA_038254525.1 Propionibacteriales bacterium
CGCTTCTTCGAGTCCGCCGAGGTCGTCGAGCTGCACCACCCGGACAAGGCCGACGCGCCGTCGGGCACCGCACGGCGGACCGCGGAGCTGATTGCGCAGGCCCGGGCAGACGCCGGCCTGTCGGCGGTTCCCGACGCCACGACCAGCGAGGTGCCCGGGGCGCGCGGCGCCGACGTGGCGGGCATCCGGGTGCACAGCGTCCGCCTGCGCGGGCTCGTCGCGCACCAGGAGGTCCTGCTCGGCGGGGCGGGTGAGACGCTCACGATCCGGCACGACTCGCTCGACCGGAAGTCGTTCATGCCCGGAGTGCTTACGGCGGTACGCGCGGTGGCCGGTCGACCCGGGCTCACCGTCGGGCTCGAGCACGTGCTCGGCCTGGCCTGAGCGACCGGGTGGCCGTCGACCAGGTCAGCGTCTCGCGCCTCGCAGGGACGCGAAGATGTCGCCCTCCAGGCGCCCGCCAGGGGCGCGGCCCTGCTCGGTGAACCACTCCGAGCGGAACACGAGCCGAAACAGCGGCCGGGGCAGCCGCAGGAACCAGGCGATCGTCCGGTCGGCACCGTCGGCCTGCCGCTGGGTGGCGTGCGCGGACAGCGCCGCACGCTTGGCGGACAGCTGACGCGTCACGTCCACCCGATGGGTCAGCTGCGCCCTCGGGGTGAACAGGCTCTGGGTTCCGAGCGGCGGCTGCAGACCGGCCAGCCGCCGCACCTTGGTCACGGCCCGCAGCACCCGGCGCAGCAGGTCGGCGTCGACGGTTGCCTCCAGGACCACCGGCGTCCCGGCCAGCCGGGCGGCAGCGGTGCCGACCCGATGGACCTGCACATGGTCTGGATGCCCGTAGCCGCCGTTGGCGTCATAGACGGTGAGCACGTCTGCCTGTTCCTCGTGCAGCAGGTCCGCGAGCCGGCCGGCGGCGGTTGCGACGTCGGCGCGGGCGAACGCGTCCGGGTCGCTGCTCTCGCCGCGCATCCCGGAGTCGGCGTAGCCGAGCAGCTCCACGCGCGCACATCCCAGCGTGGCCGCCGCAGCGCGGAGCTCGTCGATGCGGCGACCCGCCAGCCGGCCGCCGGTTGCGAGCTCGCTGGAGGTCAGCCCGAGCTCACCCGCCGTGGCGGTCACCAGCACCACCCGGTGGCCGGCCTGCGCCGCTGCCGCCAGCGTGCCGGCGGTCAGCAGAGCCTCGTCGTCGGGGTGGGCGTGGAACGAGACGACCGTGTACGGCCGCGAAGTCACCGGTTGCTCTCGACCGAGTCCGCCCGCAGCCTGATTAGGCGCCGTGGTGCCCGCGCCGCGGACCGGCGGGCGGCGGCTCGCTCGCCGGCCACCTGGTAGATGGCCTCCGCTCGCTCGAGAAACGCGTCCCACGTCAGGTCGGTGGTGGTGGCCCGGTTGTGCGCGGCGATGGACTCCCGCAGCTCCGGTGAGGTGGCGAGCATCCGCAGGTGCCGCGCCATCTCGGCGTCGGAGCTGGCGATCAGACCTTCACGGCCGTGGTCGATGAACTCGGCGAGGCCGCTGTCGGAGCGGCCGACCACCGGCAGCCCGGCGCACCTGGCCTCCAACGGGGCCAGGCCGAAGGACTCCTTGCGCCCTGGGCTGATGTAGACGTCGGCGGCCGCCAGCACCCCAGCCACGCCGGCGCGGTCCATGCGGCCGGTCAGCTGAACCCAGGACCGCATCCCGTGGCGGTCGACGTGGCGCTCCACTGCCGCCCGCTGCGACCCCTCACCGACCAGGGTCAGCCGCAGTACCGGGGCGTCGAGCGAATCCTGGACCGAGCGCATGATCCGCAGTAACGGCACCGGGCGCTTGCGCACCGCGAAGCGCATCGCGCTGACCACGTGCAGCGTGCCGTCAGCAGGCCGCGGGCCGATCGCGTGCCGCCACAGCCGCGGGTCGACGGCGTTGGGCAGGACGTGAGCGTGCTGGCCGACGGGCAGCGTCGAGCCGACCAACCGCGCCGCGACGGCGCTGACCGCCGTCCACACCACCGGCGCCCTCCGCAGGCCGGAGGTCAGCACCATCAGCCGGGGGAGCGGGTCGATGGCCTCCCAAAGCGAGTGCACGGTCACGACGGTCGGCACACCGATCATCGCCGCGTGTGCGGCCACGCGGGCGGCGAACGGCGACATGGTCGAGACGTGGGCGTGCACGACGTCGTAGTCGCGCAACCCGGAGACCGACGAGGTCGCCGGATGCAGCCTGCGCACGCGTACGCCCGGCTCGACCGGATCATCCGACCCGGGACCCGGCGGCTGCTCGGCCCGCTCGGAGGTGGTGGTCAGGACGTCAACGGTGTGCCCCAGGGCTGCCTGCCGGATGGCGACGTCGTGCACATGGGCCTCGATGCCGCCGAGACGCGGCAAGTAGACATCGCTCAGCTGGGCGATGCGCACACTGGGCTCCCGTTGGTGCGCCGAGTGAACCGACGGTGGGTCGCCCAGGCGGCGAGCAGCAGACCGCCGACCGGTATCTCCAGGCCGAAGGTCAGCGCCCGGAACACGACGACGGCGGCGGTTGTCGGAGCGGGGACGCCCCCGAGGGCGATCAGGCAGGCGGCCAGCCCGGCCTCGGCGAAGCCGGCCCCGCCCGGGGTCAGGGGGACCAGTGTGATCAGCCGCTCCACGGCATAGCCCGCGATGACCTGCGGCAGCCCGAGTGAGCCGCCGAGCACATGCAGGGTCATCGCGAGCAGCGCGATGTGCGCGGCCGCGTAGCCCAGGGTGCCGAGCACGAGGCGGGGCCAGCGGTGGACGAAGACCTCGACGGCCCGGCCCTGCGAGCCGGAGACAGCCGCCGCCAGCCGTTCGCGCTGTGCGCGCGGCACCAGCCGGCTGATCATCGGCGGTCGACCGGTCATCGGGAGGCGGTCCGACCGCGTCGAGCGGCGCTTGAGCAGGATCGAGCCGACCAGGGCGGCGACCAGCCAGAAGGCACAGCAGCCTGCCGCGGCGGTCAGCAGCGCCGCGCCGGGCGCGATGTCGGAGAGGAGCAGCAGCGCGACCGCACCGATCGGCAGGGCCAGCTTGAGCCCCACGTCCATCACGTTGGTGAGCACCGTCCAGCCCACGAACGCCGGCATCGTGAACCCCCAGCCGCGCAGCATCGCCCAGTTGAGCGCGATCGCGAACGCGCCACCGCCAGGCAGCGCGTTGGCCACCGCGCTACCGGTGAGGTTCAAGGTGAGCGCACGACGTCGGCTGAGCCCCGGCAGCGAGCCCGACAGGACGCCGGAGTAGACCAGTAGGCCGCCGAACCATACGACGGTGAGCGGTACGAACGATGCCAGGCCGACACCGCGCAGGGTGTCGCCCACGACCGTCCACGAGACTCCCGCGGCGCGAGGCAGGACCAGCACCAGGGCAGCCGCGGTGAGGGCCGCGGTCGCCGCGTAGCGGATGACCGTCCGGCCGCGTGGCAGCGGCACCGCGTCCATCAGAACCTCCCGACGACGGCCAGGCGGTGCTCCGTCTTGTCCGACGGTACCGAAGAACTGGTGCCCAGCCCTAGGCAGCGGCCCCGGGCCACAGCAAATTCTTGTCCAGCCACGGGGAAAGGCTAGGCGGCCCGAAGGTCGGTGTGCAGGCGCACCTGCCTGACCAGCACGGTGCCGTCGCCGTGCAGGTCGAGCTCCCGGTGAGCGGAGTCGGGCGCCCAGCCGGCGGCGGTCAAGAACGCGCGGCCGCTGTCGTCGTTGCTGGTGAGCCAGGCCAACGCGCGGGTGAACCGGTCCTGGACCAAGGTGTCGGCACAGGCCTGCAGGAGCCGGGAGCCGTGGCCGTTGCCGCGGGCGCCCGGCTCGACAACGAGCTCGACGATCTCACCATCGGCCGCCGGGTCTGCGTCGGGGTCGGCGCACGGGCCGGTCACCGCGAAGCCCCGGACCGTCGTCCGTTCGAGCGCCACGAGCGCCCGGTTGCGCGCGTCGGCGGGCCGCGCGAGAGCCGCACCCCAACGCGTCGCGAAGTCGTCGACGTCGAAGGACTCGACCACGTCCGATGGCAGGACCTTGGCGTACGACTGCCGCCAAGCAGCGACCTGCACTGCGGCGATCGCCCGCGCGTCGGCGGGCCAGGCGGTCCGGACACTCACGTCGGCAGCCGGGGGCGACATGCCCGGCATCCTCGCACCCGCGCTCATCCGGTCGCGTGAGCAAGCAGCCACTCGACCAGCGGTCGGGTCTCCCGCCAGTCGGCGCGGACCCTCTCGACCAGCTCGGGGCGGTGGATGACGAGTGCGAAACCGTACGACCGGGTCACCCACAAGGACCTGTGCCGCAGCAGCTCGATGTTGGGGTGGTCGCGCGGGTAGCCGCGCGGGCTGCTTCGCAGCCGGTCGCCCTCTACCTGCCAGCCGGTGCCCTCGAGGTGGTTGAGCAGCAAAGTGAGCTGTCCGGCGCCGGACGCCGAAGCCACCGCCTCGCGGAAGCGCGCCAGCAGCGCCGGCTCGGCTGCGTAGCTGCCGGCGCTGACCGACACGCCCCGCGCGTCGAGCTGGACGTACCAGCCGGTCGAGATGCGGGCCGGCACGAAGCCGCCCTGATGAGTCTTGTAAGGCGTCTTGTCCTTGGCATAACGCACGTCGCGGTAGGGCCGGAACACCTTGGCGGCTCCGAACTCGGGCTCCAGAGCTGTCACCAGCGCCGCCATCGGCGCTCGGACAGCGGTGTCGTAGGTCGCCTTGTTCGCGGTCCAGAAGGACCGGGTGTTCTCGGTCTCCAGGTCGTCGTAGAAGTCGAGGGCCGCCTCGGGGAAGCCGGCAAAGTCGGGCATGCGCCGAGGCTATGACGCCGCCCGCGCGTGCGGTCCGACGGGCCGGACCCCGGTGTTAGGGTCGCGCAGTGCGGCAGTACCTCGACCTCGTGCAGCGGGTGCTCGACGAGGGCACCGACAAGGGTGACCGCACCGGGACCGGGACGCGCAGCGTGTTCGGCCACCAGATGCGGTTCGACCTCCAGGCGGGCTTCCCGCTCGTCACCACCAAGAAGGTGCACGTGCGCTCGGTGGTGGCCGAGCTGCTGTGGTTCCTGCGCGGCGACACCAATGTGGGCTGGTTGCACGAGCAGGGGGTGACGATCTGGGACGAGTGGGCCGACGAGCAAGGGGACCTCGGTCCGGTCTACGGGTACCAGTGGCGCTCCTGGCCGACGCCCGGCGGCGGCCACGTGGACCAGCTGGCGGCCGTGGTCGAGCAGATCCGGGCCGACCCCGACTCCCGGCGGCATCTGGTGAGCGCCTGGAACGTCGCCGACCTACCGCGGATGGCGCTGACCCCCTGCCACGCTCTTTTCCAGTTCTACGTGGCCCAGGGGCGCTTGTCGTGCCAGCTCTACCAGCGCTCCGCCGACGTGTTCCTCGGTGTGCCCTTCAACATCGCCTCCTACGCGTTGCTGACCGGGATGGTCGCCCAGGTGAGCGGTCTGCAGGTCGGCGACCTCGTGCACACGCTGGGCGACGCGCACCTCTACCGCAACCACCTGGAGCAGGCGCGCGAGCAGCTGACCCGGTCGCCCGGCGCACTTCCGCAGCTGTTGCTCGACCCGTCCGTCCGGGACCTCGACGCGTTCACGATGGACTCGGTCACGATCAGTGGCTACCAGCCGCAGCCGGCGATCAAGGCACCGATCGCGGTATGACGGTCACGCTCGTCGCGGCAGTCGGCGCGGACGGCGTGATCGGCCGCGACGGGGGCCTGCCGTGGCACCTGCCCGGCGATCTCGCCCACGTCAAGCAGCTGACCCTGGGGCACGTGCTGGTGATGGGACGCCGCACGTACGAGTCGATCGGCCGACCGCTGCCGGGACGCACCACGATCGTCGTCACGCGGCGTGCCGACTGGGCCGCCCCGGGGGTGCGCGTGGCTCGCGGAGTGGACGAGGCGCTGGCTGCCGGCGCCACGCTCGACGACGAGGTGTTCGTGCTGGGCGGCGCGTCGGTCTACGCCGCGGCGCTCCCGGTGGCCGACCACCTGGTGCTGTCCGAGGTGGCGGGGGCTGCTGAGGGCGACACCTACTTCCCGCCGGTGGACTGGGCGCAGTGGCGACCGGTCGACCGCCGACCCGCCGACGGCTTCACGGTGGTGACCTACGACCGCGCGCCGGACCGGCCGGTAGCGTGCAGCCCGTGACCAGCTCGTCGGCTCCCTTCGGACGTGTCCTGACCGCGATGGTGACCCCGTTCACCGCCGACGGCGTCCTCGACGTCGAAGCCGCCGCCCGGGTGGCCCGCCACCTGGTCGAGGCGGGCAACGACGGGCTCGTCATCAGTGGCACCACCGGCGAGAGCCCCACCACGAGCGACGACGAGCAGGGTCGGCTGCTGCGTGCAGTGACCGAGGCGGTCGGCGACCGGGCCACCGTGGTGGCGGGGGTCGGCAGCTTCGACACCGCCCACTCGGTGCATCTGGCGAGGCAGGCGGCGCGGTGCGGTGCCGCCGGCCTGCTTGCGGTCACGCCGTACTACTCCAAGCCCCCACAGTCGGGCATCGTCGCCCACATGCGCACGATCGCCGACGCCACGGAGCTGCCGGTCATGCTCTACGACATCCCTGGTCGCACCGGCGTCAAACTGGCGCACGAGACGCTGGTCGAGCTCGCCGCACACCAGCGGGTGGTAGCGGTCAAGGAGGCCAGCGGCGACCTCTACGCCGGCTCGTGGGTGATGGCCGAGACCGACCTCGCCTTCTACTCCGGTGACGACGCGGCCAACCTCGCATGGCTGGCCCACGGCGCGGTCGGTGTGGTGTCGGTGGTCGCGCACGTCGCCGGAGCCGAGTACGCCCGCATGGTGGCGGCGGTCGCCAGGGGAGACCTGGCAGAAGCCCGGGCCATCCACACCGCGCTGTTGCCGGCGGTTCGCGGCATCATGACGCGGCACCAGGGCGCCAGCACCGCAAAGGCGGCGCTGCAGCTGTGTGACGTGCTCGACAACCGGGCGATGCGCTCCCCACTCGTCGCCCTCGACGAGGCTGCGCTGTCGATGCTGCGCGCCGACCTCGTCGCAGCGCACCTGCTC
>JBBSGC010000104.1:0-6977 GCA_038254525.1 Propionibacteriales bacterium
ACGCCCGAAGGGCGACCTGGTCGTGCCGGGACAGCGCCGCGGACCCGATCTCGGCGAGGCCAAGCAGCGCCAGATAGCCGGTGGCTGTGGGGTGGGTACGGAAGAAACGCGGTATTGCCCGGATGCGCACTCGTGCACCATGCCACAGGGGGTTCGCGGGGGTTTTCCGCCTGATCGCGGCCGGCCCGGCTCGCTGGTCGCGTGATCCAGGGAAGTCTGGTCCGGCTGTGCCAGGCCTAACTCTCCCTGGATCACCGCCGCAGTGCTGGTTCGCGGCCGGCCCGGCTCGCTCGTCGCGTGATCCAGGGAAGTCTGGTCCGGCTGTGCCAGGCCTAACTCTCCCTGGATCACGGCCGCAGTGCTGATCGGGGCGGGCTTGGCCGTCGGGTCGCAGCGATGCGCCCGGATATGGACCGGACAGGCGGTCCTGGCGCACAATCTGGTCAAGATCGGAGAGGGCAAGCTCAATCGGTCGTCGCAACACCCCGTCTGATGCGAGGTGTTACGCGTGTGGTCGAAGAGGGAATTGATCGATAAGCAGGCCGAGTTCTGGGTGTCGATGGCCCGGGGTTCGACGCTGACGGCGGCTGTGGCGCTGTCGGGGTGAATCGACGAACCGGGCCTCATTGGCGTCAAGCGGCTGGCGGACGGATCCCACGCAAGCGGCCAGTGTGCGATGCCAGCCCGTCGTCTCGCACAGCTCGTCCAAAATCGTGCCCTTCTCGGCCTTACTCGCCCGCTTGTAACGCGTCGCGTTCGCCCTCGTCACTGCCCGCCGCTGGCTCATCGTCAGTCCCATCCTCGGGGCCTAGCGGCAGCCCAAGCTCCCACCCGGCAGGCGCGCGCTACGCGCGCATCGGCAAATTAGTCAACGACCCCGTGAACCCAAGCCCTTCGCGGGCATCTTTGGTGAGTTAACGCGCCCGGTCAGCTCGACGACATCGGCGCCTTCCCGCGCTTCCGCTCACCCTCGGGGGAAAGCAGGTGACGTCGTGAGTGGGCAGGGGATTGTCGGAAGGACGGCGCACGAAGCGCCGAGCGCCGGGCGGTGGGCCGCCCGGCCCGGATAGGCTGGTGTCCGGTGATTACTCCGGCGCAGGCCCCGCGCGGTGCGGCCGTGCACGTGCCGGCGGCCCGGGTCACGCTGTCCACCGCCTCCTGTTATCCCGAGTCGACCGCGACGGCGTTCGAGATCGGGGCCAGGCTGGGCTACGACGGCGTCGAGGTCATGGTGTGGACCGACCCGGTCAGTCAGGACGTCGAGGCGCTGCGACGGATATCGGACTACCACGCCATGCCGGTGCTGTCCCTGCACGCGCCGTGCCTGCTCATCACCCAGCGGGTCTGGACCGCCGACCCGTGGGAGAAGCTGCGCAGGTCGCAGGAGGCGGCCGAGCGGCTCGGCGCCCGCACGGTCGTCCTACATCCGCCCTTCATGTGGCAGCGGGACTACGCCCGCGGCTTCAAGGAGGGGATCGAGCGGATGGCCGACGAGACCGACGTCCGGTTCGGCGTCGAGAACATGTTTCCGCTGCGCGCCCGCGGCCGGGAGTTCTCCGGCTACGCCCGCAACTGGGACCCGGTGGAGGAGGACTACCGGCACTTCACCCTCGACCTGTCCCACACGGCGACGGCGCAGAACGATGCCCTCCAGATGGCGGCAGCCATGGGCAGCCGGCTGGCTCACGTGCACATCGCCGACGGAGTGGGCGGCACCAACCGCGACGAGCACCTGGTCCCCGGTCGCGGGGGCCAGCCGTGCGGCGACTTGCTCGAAGGGCTCGCTCGGACGAACTACACCGGCGATGTCGTCGTCGAGGTGACGACCCGGCGGGCCGCCGACCGGGACGAGCGCGAGGCCGACCTGGCCGAGGCGCTGGCCTTCACGCGCCTGCACCTCGCGGCTCCGGCGACCCCGCTGGAGGCGACCCCGCTGGAGGCGACCCCGTGACTGATGTCGCAAGCACGCCGTCCGTACCAGCCGCGTAGCCTCCAAGCCATGCTGCGCCGGAGCATTCTCGCCGCCGCCCGATCCGGGCGCACCCGCCAGTTGATCTCCCACGCTCCGGTCTCCCGCGCGGTGGTGCGCCGGTTCGTCGCCGGCGAGTCCGTTGACGATGCAGTACGGGTAAGCCGAGCCCTGGTCGACGCGGGGCTCGAGGTGAGCCTCGACCACCTCGGAGAGGACACCACGGGCGAGGCGCAGGCCAAGGCGGCGGCGTCGGCCTACCTCGTCCTGCTCGAGCGGTTGTCCGTCGCCCGGCTCACCGGCCATGCCGAGGTGAGCGTGAAGCTGTCGGCGATCGGCTTGCGGCTCGACCGCCAGCTCGCGCTCGAGCAGTGCCGCGCGATCTGCGAAGCGGCCGGCCGGGCGGGCACGACCGTGACGGTCGACATGGAGGACCACACCCTCACCGAGGCCACGCTCGGCATCGTGCGCGATTTGCGGCCGCGGTTCGCGTCGGTCGGCGTGGTCGTGCAGTCCGACCTGCACCGCACCGAGGCCGATTGCCGCGACCTGGCCTACGAGGGTTCGCGCGTGCGGCTGTGCAAGGGGGCGTACAAGGAACCCGAGTCGGTCGCCTATCAGGACGGCCACGACGTCGACCGGTCCTACGTCCGCTGTCTCAACGTGCTGCTGGCCGGCCCCGGCTACCCGATGATCGCCACCCACGACCCGCGGCTGCTGTCCATCACCGCGGAGCGGGCCAAGTGGTACGACCGCGACCAGGGGTCGTATGAGTACCAGATGCTCTACGGCGTGCGGCCCGACGAGCAGACCCGGCTGGCGGCGACCGGGGAGATCGTGCGGGTCTACGTGCCCTTCGGCGACCAGTGGTACGGCTACCTGATGCGACGGCTGGCCGAGCGCCCGGCCAACATCGCCTTCTTCCTCCGCTCGCTGGCCACGAGGGGATGACCCGCCTCGCGGTCGTCGGCGCCGGCAAGCTGGGGGAGGCCCTGCTCGCCGGCCTGCTGCGGGCCGGCCGGTCGCCGCAGGACCTGATGGTCACCACGCGCCGCCCGGAGCGGGCGGAGGAGCTCTGCAAGAGGTACGGCGTAGCGGCGGTGACCAACGCGCAGGCCGCGGCGGCCGCCAGCATTCTGCTGATCACCGTCAAGCCACAGGACATCGAGGGGCTGCTGGCGGAGCTGGCCCCCGTGGTGACCCTGGACAAGCTGGTGGTCTCGGTCGTGGCCGGCATCCCGACCGCGATGTTCCAGCGCCGGCTGGTTGACGACGTCCCGGTCGTGCGGGTGATGACCAACACTCCGGTGCTGGTCGACGAGGCCATGTCGGCCATCAGCGCCGGATCGCATGCCACCGAGGTGCATCTGGTCGCTACCGAGCACATATTCGCGCCGGTCGGCAAGGTGTTGCGGGTGCCGGAGTCGCAGCAGGACGCGGTGACCGCACTGTCGGGCAGCGGTCCGGCGTACTTCTTCTTCCTGGTCGAGGCGATGACCGACGCCGGCATCCTGCTCGGCCTGCCACGTGCCGTCGCGGCCGAGCTACTGGTGCAGACCGCTCTGGGGGCCGCGGTCATGCTGCGCGACACCGGCGAGCACCCGGTTCGGCTGCGCGAGGCGGTGACGTCTCCCGGAGGCACGACGATCAACGCGATCCGGGAGCTGGAGAAGCACGGGGTACGCGCCGCCTTCCTCGCCGCCATCGAGGCCGCCAGCGACCGCGCCCGCGAACTCGGCCAGGCTTCCGACTGAGGCTCCGTACCATGGGCCGGTGAATCGCCCGCTGCTCGGCCTGGCCGCGGCGGCACTCGTCCTGGGCGCCGGGTGCACGTCGGACTCGAGCCACGGAATCCGGACCGCGGTCGTCGGCACCGCCACCGTCACCGAAGTCGTCGACGCACCGGCGTCGGTGCAGGCCCGGGCGATGGCAACCGTCACCTCCCCGGCCGACGGGCGGGTGGCCCGGCTCTACGTCACCGATGGGCAGCAGGTGCCGGCCGGTGCGCTGCTTGCCACGATCGATTCGCCTTCGGCGCAGCAGCGGCTGGCGCAGGCCCGGCAGGCAGCGGCATCGAGTGGCGGGGGCGTGCGGGTGCCCGGCGTCAACCTCTCCGGCGCCCAGGCACAGACCGATGCGGCGGCCCGTGCCGCGTTCGTCCAGGCCCAGGCGGCGACGAACCAGATTCCTGACCCGACGGCGCGGGCCGTGGCGCGGCGCCAGTTGGCGGCCACCGTGGCGCAGTACGCCGCCGCACGCGCGCAGGCCCAGGCATCCGTCCGGCAGTTCAACGCCGGGCTGGCCAGTCTCGGGTCGGCGCTGCGATCGCTGACCGCGGCCAGCCAGGCGCAGGCCCGGGCGGCGGTGGCGCTGGCCCAGGCCGCCGTCGATGCGCTGACCTTGCGGGCACCGATCGCCGGCACGGTCCAGCTGGGCGGTACGTCGACCGCCGGCGGTGGCCTGTCCGACCTGCTCGGCCAGCTGCCGGGGGACAGCCAGATCGCCGCCGGCGGCGCGTTGTCCAGCGCTGCGGGCAGCGGCAGCGGGAGCGGCAGCGCTGCGCCGAGTGCTGCGGGCGTGACCACGGCCGGGGCCGTCGTGTCCACCGGCACGGCCATCGCCACCGTGCTCGACGTGTCAACCCTCGGGCTGCGGGCCGACGTCGACGAGACCGATGTTCTGCTGGTCAACGCAGGAGCATCTGCCAGGGTCGAGCTTGACGCCCTGCCGGGTGCGACCTACCAGGCGACCGTGGCGGCGGTCGACCTGCTGCCGACGACGTCGAGCCGGGGCGGGGTGAGCTATCACGTCCGTCTCACGTTGGCCGCCGGCCTCCGGGCCGACGGTTCCGCCGCCCCGGTGCCCCGACCGGGGATGAGCGCCGTCGCCCACCTGCAGGTGCGTACGGTTCGCGATGCGGTCGCCGTACCCGCAGCGGCCGTCATCCGGGCCGGCTCGCGCGACGCCGTCTGGCTTGTCTCACACGGCGTCGCCAGCCGCCGCTACATCACCGTCGGCACGCAGGGGCAGGACATGGTCGCGGTGACGGCCGGCGTGCGGCCCGGTGACCGGGTGGTCGTTGCCGGCGCCGAGCGAGTGCATTCCGGCCAGCGGTTGTCGTGAGCTCCGCGGAGCCGGCGCTCGAGGCGGTCGACGTCACTCGTACGTACCAGCTGGACGGGGTGGCGGTCGAAGCCCTGCGGGGGGTCAGCCTGAGCGTCGTGCCGGGTGACTTCCTGGCCGTCATCGGCCCCTCCGGATCGGGGAAGTCAACGCTCATGCACCTGCTGGGCGGCCTCGATCGGCCAACCACCGGCATCATGCGGGTGGGTGGCCGCGACGTCGCCGCGATGACCGCCGACGAGATGGCGGCGGTACGCAACGCCACGGTCGGTTTCGTGTTCCAGGCGTTCCAGCTGCTGGTGCGCACGTCGGCGCTCGACAACGTCGCCCTGCCGCTGGTGTACCGGGGCGTGGGGCGCAGCGAGCGCCGCGGGCGGGCCGCGGAGGTGCTCGATGCGGTCGGAATGGCGCACCGGCTCGGGCACCGTCCTGGCCAGCTCTCGGGCGGGGAGCAGCAACGAGTGGCCATCGCACGGGCCCTGGTGACCGAGCCGAGTGTGCTGCTGGCCGACGAGCCGACCGGCAACCTCGACACCACGCGTGGTCGGGAGGTGCTTGACCTGCTCGGCCGGCTGAACGTCGAGCGGCAGGTCGCGGTGGTGGTCGTGACACACGACGCCGAGGTGGCCGCGAGAGCCCGGCGGCAGGTCCACGTGCGCGACGGCCGGCTCGTCGAGGCATCCACGTGAGACCGGGATGAGGCCGGGATGAGGCTGGCCGAGGCCTGGCGGGTCGCGCTCGACGCCCTTCGCGCCAATCGGCTGCGCAGCTCACTGACGATGATCGGCGTGATCGTCGGCGTCGCCGCCGTCGTACTCCTGGTCGCGATCGGCGCCGGAGCCAAACGGGAGATCGAGCAACAGGTCCAGGGACTGGGCAGCAACCTGCTGCTGGTGGTGCCGGGCCGGCTGTCTTTCGGCAACGCGCCGACCACCAGCCGGCTGCAGCTGCGTGATGTCGACGAGGTGGCCCGGATCGTCGGCGACCGCGACCGGGTGGCCGCCACCTTGAGCTCCGGCGAGGTGATCCGGACCGGCACCGGTCACACCTTCGCCACCGTGCAAGGCGTCACGGAGACGACGAACAAGGTCTTCGACCGCCATGTGACCCGCGGGCTATATCTGAGCCGCTCCGATGTGGACACTCGCCGCCGGGTTGTCGTACTGGGCTCAAGCGTCGCCGGTCAGCTCTTCGCCGGCCGGGACCCGATCGGTCGGCAGATCAGCGTGGCGGGAGTGCGGTTCCGGGTCATCGGCGTCATGGCACCGCAGGGCAAGAGCCTCGGTGTCGACCAGGACCTCAACGTGGAGATCCCCATCACCACCGCCCAGCGGCTCTTCGGTGCGGAGAGGGTCGATGCGCTGGCCGTGAAGGCGCCGACGGTCGCCGGGATCGACGCGCTCGGCCGCCGGATCGTGTCGGTGCTCCAGCAGCGGCATCCCGACACGGAGTTCTCCGCGTTGACGCAGGAGCAGATCCTCGGCGTCGTGGGCAAGATCCTTTCGCTGCTGACGCTCGTACTGGCGTCCATCGCCGGGATCAGCCTGCTGGTGGGCGGGGTCGGGGTGTCCAACATCATGCTGGTGAGCGTGCGTGAACGGACCCGGGAGATCGGGTTGCGCAAGGCGGTCGGGGCACGGCAGCGCGACATCGGGGTGCAGTTCCTGATCGAGGCCGTGCTGCTGACCACCATCGGCGGCGTGATCGGGATCGCGGTGGGGGTCGGGGGAGCATTGGCCATCGACCACTTCAGCCCGCTCCCGGCGCTGGTGACGTGGTGGTCACCCGCGCTGGCCTTTGCGGTGTCCGCCGCGGTTGGGATCTTCTTCGGCGTCGTACCGGCTCGCCGCGCCGGTCGGCTGGATCCGGTGGAGGCACTGCGTAC
>JBBSGC010000105.1:0-6867 GCA_038254525.1 Propionibacteriales bacterium
ACGTCAGGCGAGCGCCGGTCGGCCCTTCCAGCGGCGCCAGCCACGGCGGACGAGCCGCATCAGCAGGAAGATCGTGACGATCCCGACGACGAGGAGAACCGCCGACACCCCGAGGGCGATCCATGGATGGAACAGCGCCAGGCTCACCACACCGGCGACGGTGAGGTCCTCGGAGACACTGACTGCGCTGTTGGTGAACGGCTCGGGGGAGGAGTTGACGGCCAGCCGCAGGCCGGCCTTGACCAGGTGCGACGCCAGCGCCGAACCCCCACCGACCGCGATGTAGGTCGCCTGGTCCAGGCTCGAGGCGTTGCCCGACAGCAGGAACCCGAGGATCGCCCCGACGGTCGGCCGGATGGCGGTGGAGAACGCGTCCCAGGCAGAGTCCAGGTAGGGGACCTTGTCGGTGACGAACTCGACGCCGTACATGATCCCGGCCGCCACCAGCACATCGACGCGGGTGAGCGCGTCAGGCACGAGCTCAATGCCCCCGAACCGGCCGAACAGGCCCAGCACCAGGACGACGGCGTAGGCGTTGACTCCGCTGGCCCAGCCGCTGGCGAACACCAGGGGGAGCAGGTCCATCTGCGCAGCCTAGAGGGCTGGCCGGGCGCGGGGGGGCTGCGGCGGAGTGTGCACGAGCGGCAGCCAGGGCGACAGGTCCGAGCGGTTGCCAGATGCGCGTACGCGTCCGTCGCTCACTGCTGCGGCCCAGAGGAGCTGCCCGGTGGCCAGGGAGAGCCACGTGTCGGCATCGGTCTCGACGACTGCCGGTGGCGTGCCGCGGGTGTGCCGCGCTCCCGGGATGCACTGCACCGCCGCGAACGGGGGCACCCGGACCTCCACGCTGTGTCCGGGGGCGCGCTCGGCCAACAGCGCGAGCAGGTGTTTGGTGGCCCGCCGCAGGTCGTCGCGTTCGGCGACGCCGGCGCTCAGCCGAGCCTGCAGGACGGCGAACTCTTCCTCCGGCAGCGCGCGCAGGCGTACGGGCACGCTGATCACCGTAGTCGTCGCGAGCCGCCGTCGTGGGTGAACCAATGCCGGCCTGGCGGCATCACAACACGTGCACCGTCATGACTCGACGGCCTCTCCACGAAGGGAACTCATGCGCCTCATCGCACTCGCCGCCACCGGCGGGGTCGCACCTCGGCGCGCGAGGGAGCCGGACGGGTCAGCGGTCAAGAGCCGCCGGCAGCGTCGCCGACCAGACCAGACGAAGCTCGCGCAGCGGCACCGCGAACTGGTCCTCGACGTCCAGCGACGCATCGGCGCCACCGCGGGTGACGACGCCGATCCGCAGGTGCGCAACCCCACGTGCACTGCACAGGTCGGTGAAGCCGGCCTCCTCGCCGGAGGGCACCGCGACAATCGCGCGGGCGGCGGACTCGCTGAACAGGGCGACCGTCGGGTCGACATCGTCGGGCAGCCACACCCGGGCGCCGACCATGTGCCGCAGGCAGGCCTCGACCAGCGCCTGCGCGAGCCCGCCGTCGGACAGGTCGTGGGCGGCCTCGACCAGCCCGTCCCGGGCGGCGCCGGCGAGCGTCTCGGCGAGCAGTCGCTCGGCCGCCAGGTCCACCCGAGGTGGCCGGCCGCCCAGGTGGGCATGCGCCACGTGCGCCCAGGTCGAGCCAGAAAGCTCCTCGCGGGTGGTGCCGAGGAGATAGATCTGCTGGCCGGGCTCGCGGAAGCCCAGCGGCGTCCGTCGGCTGACGTCGTCGAGCACCCCGAGCACGCCGACGACCGGCGTCGGCAGGATCGCCACGTCGCCCGTGGAGTTGTAGAACGAAACGTTGCCGCCCGTGACCGGGATGCCCAGCTCTCGGCAGCCGTCCGCGAGGCCCCGGCACGCTTGTGCGAACTGCCACATCACCGCCGGATCCTCGGGGGAGCCGAAGTTGAGGCAGTCGGTGACAGCGACCGGGCGGGCGCCGGTCACGGCGACGTTCCGGTAGGCCTCGGCCAGGGCCAGCTGGGTTCCGGCGTAGGGGTCGAGGAAGCAGAAGCGGCTGTTGCAGTCCGTCGCGAGCGCCACGCCGAGGCCGCTGCCCTCGTCGATACGCACGATCCCGGCGTCCTCCGGCTGGCTGAGCACGGTGTTGCCGCGCACGTACCGGTCGTACTGGTCAGTGACCCACGACTTGTCGGCCAGGTCCGGCGAGCCGACCAGGCCGAGCAGCGTCGACCGCAGCGCCGCACCGCCCTGCGGCCGCTCCAGAACCTCCGCGCGGTCGGCCTGCAAGGCGTCCTGTCCGGCCGGCCGGGTGCCCGGTCGCTCGTAGACAGGGCCGTCATGAGCCACCGTGCGCGGCGGCACGTCGACGATCCGCTGGCCGTGCCAGTCGACGACGAGCCGCTCGCCGGTCGTCACCTCGCCGACCACTGTCGCGTCGACGTCCCACTTCGCGCAGATCGCCAGGAACGCGTGGACGTCACCTGGCTCCACCACGGCCAGCATGCGCTCCTGGGACTCGCTCATCAGGATCTCCTCGGGAGCGAGCGAGGAGTCCCGCAGCGGAACGGCATCGAGGTTGACGTGCATGCCGCCGTCACCCGCGCTGGCCAGCTCCGAGGTGGCACACGACAACCCCGCGCCGCCGAGGTCCTGGATACCGGTGACGAGGCCGGCGGCGAAGAGCTCGAGCGTGCACTCGATCAGCAGCTTCTCCATGAACGGGTCGCCCACCTGCACGCTCGGCCGCTTCACGGGCCCGTCGGCGGAGAACGTCTCACTGGCCAGCACCGACACGCCGCCGATCCCGTCGCCGCCGGTGCGGGCCCCGTAGAGAACAACCGCGTTCCCGACACCCGACGCGCGGGCCAGGTGCAAGGCCTCGTGCCGCAGCACGCCGACGCACAGCGCGTTGACGAGTGGGTTGCCCGCGTAGGACTCGTCGAAGACCACCTCGCCGCCGATGGTGGGCAACCCCAGGCAGTTGCCGTAGCCACCGATGCCGGCCACCACGCCGGGCAGCACCCGGGAGGTGTCCGGGGCGTCGAGCGGTCCGAACCGCAGCGAGTCCAAGACGGCGACCGGACGGGCGCCCATCGCGAGGATGTCCCGCACGATGCCGCCGACACCGGTCGCGGCGCCCTGGTACGGCTCGATGTAGCTGGGGTGGTTGTGCGACTCCACCTTGAACGTGACGGCGTAGCCCTGTCCGACGTCGACGACCCCGGCGTTCTCACCGATCCCCGCGAGCAGCTTGCCCACCGGCGTCTCCGGGGGGAGGTCGGCGAACTGCCGCAGGTGCACCTTGCTCGACTTGTAGGAGCAGTGCTCGCTCCACATCACCGAATAGATGGCGAGCTCGCTGCTGGTGGGTCGCCGACCGAGGAGCTCGCGGATCCGCGCGTACTCGTCGGCGCGCAGCCCGAGCTGCTCCCACGGCTGCTCGTGGCCGGGGGTGGCCGCCGCGCGCTCCACGGTGTCGAGCTCGTGCTCGACCGGCGCGGCGGTCAAGACCGGGTGGCTCACGTCGGGCAACGCTACCGGCGAGTCGGCGCCGTGGCGGGCAGTCGGTAGACCACGTGGTGGCGAAGCGGTCCCGGGGGGACGACCGGGTGCTCGAAGTCGTCGGCGGGGTCTCGACGCATGCCGAGTCGCTCCATCACCGCGCGGGAGCGGGTGTTGACCGCCGCGGTCATCGACATGACCTCGCCGAGCCCGGCGACGTCGAAGCCGTACGCCAATGCCGCCCGGGCCGCCTCGGTGGCCAGCCCGTGACCCCACGCCTCGCGTGCCAGGCGCCAGCCGACCTCGATCTGGCCCTGGCAGGCGATCGCGTGGCGCACCGGGGCCAGGCCGGTGAAGCCGATGAACCTCGCCGAGTCGCGGCGCTCCAGCGCCCACAGCCCGAAGCCCGTCTCGGCGAAGCCGGCCTCGATGCGGTCGACCATCGCGTCGGACTCCGCACGGCTCAGCAAGGCGGGAAAGAACTCCATGACGGCCGGGTCGGCGTTCATCGCCGCGAACGTCAGCCGGTCCTCGTCGGTCCACCGGCGCAGCACCAGCCGCTCGGTGACAAGACGGTCGCCGTCGCCCACAAACGCCACTCTAGGCTCGGTGGGTGGTCGTGCTGCTCGCCCTCGGATCGGCCCTGGCCTACGGGTTGTCGGACTTCGTCGCCGGCCTGCTGTCGCGGCGGACAGGTGTCTGGTCGGTCGCGGTGGTGGGCCAGGTGACCTCGACGCTGTGCACCACCCTGGTGGCGTGGCGAGTCCCCGGCGACCCGGTCGCGGTGGACTGGGTGTGGGGCGCGGTGGCCGGTGGGGGCAGTGGCGTCGGCACCGTCTTCCTCTACCGCGGTCTGGCCCGCGGCCGGATGGGCGTGGTCGCGCCCTTGTCAGCGGTCGGCGCCGCACTGGTGCCCGTGCTCGTCGGCCTGGTCGCCGGGGAGCGGCCGGACGCGCTCACCTGGCTGGGCGTCGCGTGCGCGTTCCCCGCGATCTGGTTGATCTCTCGCTCGCCCTCCGGCGCGGGGTGCACCGTCCGGCGCGCCTCCGGAGTGGTCGACGGCATAGTGGCCGGGCTGGGGTTCGGCGTGCTGTTCGCCGCGCTCGGGCAGGTGCCCGACTCGGCCGGCCTCGGCCCGCTGGCGCTCACCCAGGGCGCCTCGGTGGTCGTCATCGTCGCCATCGCCATCGTGGCTGGCGGCGACTGGCGCCCACGCGACCGGTTTGCGGCGCTGGGAGCCACCGCTGGGTTGCTGGGCGCGGCGGCGACCGGGCTCTTCCTGCTCGCGACACATGCCGGTCTGCTGACCATCGCCGCGGTGCTGTCCGCGCTCTATCCGGCCACCACGGTGCTGCTCGCCGCGGGGTTGCTGCACGAGCGCATCCATCGGGCCCAGGGGTGGGGGCTGCTGCTCGCCGCGACAGCGGTGGGTCTGGTTGCGGCCGGCTGATCGACCCCGACCGGACCTGTGCGTCAGCGGGCCGCGAGCACGCCCAGGACCGAGGTGAAGAAGCCGAGCCCGTCGGTGCCCGGGCCGCAGAGGTCGTCGACGCAGTGCTCCGGGTGCGGCATCAGCCCGACGACGTTGCCGACCTCGTTGGTGATGCCGGCGATGTCGCGCAGCGATCCGTTGGGGTTGTCGCCGAGGTAGCGCACGACCACCTGCCCTTCGCCCTCGAGCCGGTCCAGCGTCTCGCCATCGGCGACGAAACCGCCCTCACCGTTCTTGAGCACGACGGTTATCTCGTCACCCTCGACGTAGTCGGTGGTCCAGGACGTGGCGGCGTTGTCGACCCGCAACCGCTGGTCGAGACAGACGAACCGACGGTGGGCGTTGCGCACCAGGGCCCCCGGAAGCAGATGCGCCTCGCACAGCACCTGGAAGCCGTTGCAGATCCCCAGCACCGGAACGCCGCGTCGAGCGCCGGCGATGATCTCGGTCATCACCGGCGCGAACCGGGCGATCGCCCCGCAGCGCAGGTAGTCGCCGTAGGAGAAGCCGCCCGGCAGCACCACCGCGTCGACCCCTCGCAGGTCCGCGTCCGCGTGCCACAGGGCCACGGCCTCGCCGCCCGCGAGCCGCACCGCGCGAGCGGCATCGACGTCGTCTAGGGAGCCGGGGAACGTGACGACCCCGATCTTCATGCGTCCGACCTCCCGGAGCCCGGACCCGCGAGCGCGACGTGAACGCTGAAGTCCTCGATGACCGGGTTGGACAGCAGCGTCTCGGCGAGGCTGCGGACCTGCGCGAGCCGCTCTTCGGTCAGCTCCCCGGCGACCTCGAGCTCGAAGCGCTTGCCTTGGCGGACGTCGGTGATCCCATCGAAACCCAGCCGGGGCAGGGCGCCGTGCACCGCCTTGCCCTGCGGGTCCAAGATCTCCGGCTTCAACATGACGTCGACGACGACGCGGGTCACGGCTGGGCTCCTTGAGATTGGATGCGGCTCAACGCCGGGTCAGCGGGCCGGACGCCTCGCGGTCCCCCGGCCGATCCGGGCCCCGAAAAGGACCAGGTCGAGGACGAGCACGGCGATCCCGATCCACAGCAGCCAGAGCAGCCCGTTGGCGAAGATCCCGATCAGCCCGAGAACTATCGCGACGATGACGAAGAACAGGAACACGGCCATCAGGGCGCACTCCTCATCGGCGGGCGAGCCGGCGCTCGCCGCCGGCTCCGGGGTCGTAGTCGAGGCCGTAGTGCGCGAACACGGGTGGCTCGTCACCGGCAGGGAGCTCGCCGTCGGTGTCGATCGACGGCGCGTCCTTGACCAGCTTCTTGTCGTAGGCGACCTGGACGTAGCCGGGCCCGACCAACGCGTCCAGCAGGGGTACGAAGGTCAGCCGGTGCCGGCCGGGCAGACCCACCTGGACGGTCGCGAAGGACGGCAGGTCGCTCGCGGTGTCGACGTAGACCGCCTCGAGCTTGCCGATCTTGGCTCCGTCGACATCGACCACGTCGTGCCCGCGCCACTCACGGATGTTTTTCGCCTCGAACACCTGCGGCCTCCTGCCTCCGGTTGCCTCGATGCTATCCGCGAGCGGTCGCAGCCGCCGAGCGGCGCGGCCGGACCCTGCGCCGTCAGCTCAGCTCGCGCTTGAGGATCTTGCCGGTGGCCGTCATCGGCAGCTCGTCGCGGAACTCGACGACCCGCGGGTACTTGTAGCCGGCCATCTCCTGCTTGGCCCAGGCGACGAGCTCGTCCTCGGTGGTCGGGTCGCCCGCGTTCTTCAGCACCACGGCCTTCACCTCCTCGCCGTGACTGTCGTGGGGGACCCCGATGACCGCGACCAGCGAGACCGCGGGATGCGTCATCAGCACCTCCTCGACCTCACGTGGGTACACGTTGAACCCGCCGCGGATGATCATGTCCTTGGCCCGGTCGACTATGTAGTAGTAACCGTCCTCGTCT
>JBBSGC010000106.1:0-6669 GCA_038254525.1 Propionibacteriales bacterium
ACCGCCGAGAGCTCCACGCGCGCGCCGTCGGCGCGGTCGTACCAGGTCAGGAACGGCCGGCTGGGGTCGGCGGCGACGAGTGTGGCGAGCAGCGCGGGCATCGTCAGCGCCTCTAACGGGTCCGGGGGTGGCACCGTCCCACCCTAGGGCGGCGCCCGCTCTACGATCGGCAGGCAGGAGACCGGAGAGGGGTGCGGTGGAGGCGATCGTCATCGCCGGCGGGCTCGGGTCGCGGCTCAGGCCGCTGACCGACCGGCGACCCAAGCATGTGCTGCCGGTCGGCGGGGTGCCGTTCGTCCTCCACCAGCTGACCAAGCTCGCCGCCGCCGGAGTCGACTCGGTGGTGCTGGCCACGTCCTACCACGCGGATGCCTTCGCGCCCGTGATCGGTGACGGCTCGCGGCTGGGCCTGCGGGTCAGCTACGTCACCGAGGCCGAGCCGATGGGCACCGGCGGCGCCATTCGCAACGCAGCCGGGGAGCTGCGCAGCGGACCCGACGACCCGGTCGTGGTGCTCAACGGCGACCAGCTCTCCGGCCACGACCTGGTCGCGCAGGTCGCCCGGTTCGAGCAGTCGGCAGCCGACGTCTGCCTGCACCTCATCGAGGTCGTCGACCCCCGGCCGTACGGGTGTGTGCCCACTGGTCTCGACGGTGCCGTGCTGGAGTTCCTGGAGAAGTCGACGGACCCGGTGAGCTCGCAGGTCAACGCCGGCTGCTACGTCTTCCGACGGTCGGTGATCGACACGATCCCGCCGGGCCGGGTGGTGTCGGTCGAGCGCGAGACCTTCCCCGAGCTGCTGCGCGCCCGGCGGCGAGTGATCGGGCACCCGGACTCCTCCTACTGGCGCGACGTCGGGACCCCGGAGGCGCTGGTCGACGCCTCGGCGGACCTGGTCCATGGCATCGCGAAGTCGCCGGCCTACCTGTCGCGGCCGGGCGAGCGGCTGCTTCAGGCCGGTGCGCAGGTGGCTGACCCGGCCGGTGTCCACGGCGGCTCGGTGGTGGGAGACGACGCCGTGGTGCAGGCGGGTGCTGTGGTCGAGGGCAGTGTGCTGATGCCGCGGTCCCAGGTGGGTCCTGGCGCGCGGGTCGTGCGGAGCGTCGTCGGACCCGGCGCCACCGTGGGCGCCCGGACGTCGCTGCACGGCGCTTGTGTCGGTGACGATGCGGTGGTCGGTGACGACTGTGCGCTCGGCCCCGGTGTGCGGGTCGCCTGCGGCGCGGTGATCTCGCAGGGGGCGGTGCGGCGCTCAGCTCCGTAGGGACACCGAGGCGCAGCAGTCGGGTGTCGGCCAGGGTCGCACGTCCAGCGCGCGGCGGGTCGACGTCGCGAGCGCCCGCAGCCGCTCGACCAGTGCTCCGGTCTCCCACGCAGCGGCCAGCGCATCGGCGCCGTCGGCCGGCTGGATCTCCCACGTGTCGGGCGAGCGGCGCACGACGCGCACCCGACCCGGGGTGGTCGCCACCATCGCGTCGGCCAGCAGAGCTGCTCCGTCTGTGTCGGCGACCGGGAAGCCCTCGGTCGCGCCCGGGGCGTCCCGGCGCACGGCTACCCGCACCGCGTCGGCCGCCCCCCAACCGAACAGGTCGGCCGCCGCCGGCCGGACCAGTGCCACAGCACCGGGACCATCCACGTCGGGCGGCAGCACGAGCGCGCCCAGGCCACGCACCAGTGCCACTGGCCGCCGGGCCAGCTTGCCCTTGACCAAGTCGGCCGCGGCAGCCAGCTCGTCGGCGACCGCCGGGGCAGTCACCGCCAGCGGTCGGCCATGGCTGTCGGGTTCGCCGGCCAGGTCCTGCAGCGGCAGCAGTCCGGCCACACCGATGGCCAGGTCCGTCTGTCCCTCGCGCCAGGGCCGCCCGGCCGTGTCGCTGACCACGACGGCCACGTTGACCCCGCAGCTGCGGAGCAGGTCGTGCCGTAGGTCCCGGGCCGAAGCGTCGGGATCGACCGGGAGCTGCACGACCGTCCCGGGTGCGGTGTTGGAGGCGTCCAGGCCGGCCGCCGCGAGGGTCAGTCCCTGCCGCGTGCGCACGATCCGGGTCGCGCCCCGGCGGGCCACCACGCGGACCGGCTGCTCGGCGACCAGGGCGTCCCGGTCACCGCTCACGATCCGGCCCTCCGCCTTGCTCACCACCTTGCTGGTCACCACCACCACGTCACCGTCGACCAGGTCCGCGTGCTGTGCGATCTCCGCCGCGAGGTCGCTGCGGGCCGTGATCTCACCGATCCCGTGGACCGCGTCCAGGGTGATCCTGGCCGGGACGGTCAGCACTGCAGCCGCGCAGCCAGGGCCAGGGCCGCCCGGGCCATGCCCGCGGTCGCGGCACCGTCGGACATCAGCAGCGGTACGGCTGCGCACTCGATGCCGAGTTGCGCGACCCGTTCGACGTCGGCGAAGTCGTCGTCGTGGACCAGCCAGCCGTCGAGCAGCCCACCGGCCGCGCGGGCGCCGTAGTGCTCGGCGATGCCGGCGGCCGAGCTCTCGATCCCCAGTCCGGCCAGCAGCTGGTCGGCCATCCCCCGCACCGCGGCGCCGCCCACGATCGGCGACAAGCCCACGACCGGCGCGGCCGTCTCCCGGACTGCTTGCCCGATCTGCGCGACCGCGACGATGGTGCCGATCGACACGATCGGGTTCGACGGCGGGAGCAGCACGACGTCGGCCTCGAGCACAGCCTCGACGACACCTGGCGCGGCGGTGGCGGTCTCGACGCCCACGGCCACGACCCCGCGCACAGGTGGTGCCGCTCGCATGCCGACCCAGTACTCCTGGAAGTGCACGGCGCGGCGGCCGGCGGCAGCGTCGTCGTCGATGAGGATGTGGGTCTCGACCCGGTCGTCGGACATCGGCAGCAGGCGTACCCCCGGCTGCCACCGGGCGCACAGGGCGGCGGTGACCTCACCGAGCGGGTAACCGGCGCGCAGCATCTGGGTACGCACGACGTGGGTGGCCAGGTCACGGTCGCCCAGGCCGAACCACGTGGGCTGGACCCCGTAGGCGGCCAGCTCCTCCTGAGCCCGCCAGGTCTCGTCGGACCGACCCCAACCACGTTGCTCGTCGATGCCGCCGCCGAGTGTGTACATGAGCGTGTCGAGGTCCGGACAGATCTTGAGGCCGAACAGCCAGATGTCGTCTGCCGTGTTGCCGACCACGGTCACCTGGTCGTCGTCGCCCAGCACGTCGCACAGCCCGCGTAGGAACCGGGCACCGCCGACGCCGCCAGACAGGGCCGTGATCCGCATGGCCTCAGTGTGGCAAAGCGGCGCGGGCCACCGGCGCGCACCCGCACGTGGGCAGATCCGCCCTGGCCAGCCCGCTCTGTGGCAGGCTGGGCCTGCCCACTCGACCGACCTGGGAGTCCCCGTGCTCACCGATTCGCTGAAGAAGGTGCGTCACCTCGTCGCGTTCGTCCTGCTCGGAGCGACGGCGCTCTACCTGTTGGCGGTGCTCTTCCTGATGTTCAAGAGCTCCGTTTACGGCAGCGACATCTCCTTCGGCATCCGCTCCGCGCTGGTGCAGGGTGAGTTCGTCAGCCCGGTGTGGGTCCTGGTGCTCGTGCTGGCCGTCGCGTTGGCCACCGCCTACGGAGGCCCGTCGACGCACGCGCGGATAGTGGTGCTCGTCGCCCTCGGGCTGCTCGCTTTCATGGCGCTGCTCGGACTGATCACCTGGCTGGCCGGGCTCGGAGCCGACACGGGCTACGGCGGCGCCGCCGGCTTCGGCGGTGAGCCGCTCGCGGGCAAGGCCACCGGGTCGCTGTTCATGCTCGCCAAGCTCGCCCTCGTCGCTGCCGGGGCCTTCTACGCCTACACCGCATTGCGGGCGCTGCCGCCGGCCGAGCGCAGGGCCGCCGGTGCGCCGACGGGCCAGTGGAGCGGTCCCCCAGCGCCGTGGGACCAGGGGCAGGGCCAGCCGTCGGCCCCCTGGGGTGCTCCTCCCGGTCAGCCCCAGGCTCAGCAGCCTGGCCAGACGTGGGGTGCTCCATCGGCTCCAGGGCCCGAGGGCGGCGCGACCACGTGGGGCGCACCTCCGGCTCCCGGCGGTCAACCAGGAGGCGGTACCCAGCAGTCGTGGCAGCCCCCGCCCGCCGGTCAGCAGCCCAGTTGGGGGACGCCGGGCTCTACCCCGGCACCCCCGCCCCAACAGCAACCTCTGCACCCGCCGGCGCCACCCGCCGCCTCGCCGGCCCCTGAGCCGCCTTCCGAGCCTCCCTCCGGTGGAGCGAGCGCGCGGTCGGAGCAGGACGACCCCCCGCCGGGCTGGTGGGCTCCGGGCTCATGATTCCGGGCCGCTGACCCTCCCGGCTTCCTCACGAAGCGTGACCAGATGATCGATTTGCCCTCGGATCGTGCCCAATATCACCGATCGGCTTGACGAACGGTAATTGACAGGCATGTAATTCCACTCATGTCGTTGCAGTTGTCGGGGCCGCGAACCCCGGCTGCTGTGCCAGACGGCCAGGTCAGGCAGCACCTGAGAACGAGGGTCGAGGAGGCGAGCATCGTGCGAGAACTCGACGTGCTCGATGCAGAGTCGGAAGATCCGGGCTGGCAGGAGCGCGCATTGTGCGCCCAGACCGACCCGGAGGCGTTCTTCCCTGAGAAGGGCGGGTCGACCCGGGAGGCCAAGCGGGTGTGCCTGTCCTGTGACGTTCGTGGCGAGTGCCTGGACTACGCACTCGCCCATGACGAACGGTTCGGGATCTGGGGCGGCCTGTCGGAACGGGAGCGGCGCAAGCTCAAGAAGCGCGCGGTCTGAGCGGTCGTGCACCTCGTTACAGTGGGTGCCGATGACTGCTGCCGTCCAGGTGAGGGACGACCGCGCCCCTGACCGTAGTGAGCACCAGGTCGGCCTGGTCCTCGTGAGCCATGACGGAGCTCGCTGGCTCACCGACGTGCTGGCCGCCATCGCGTCCCAGACCCGACCTGCCGACGCACTCGTCGCCGTCGACACCGGGTCCACCGACGACACGGTTGCCATCCTGCAGGACCGGCTGGAGCACGCCGTCGTGCTGAGGCTCCCGGCCGACGCCGGCTTCGGCGCGGCGGTGGCCTCTGGTGCTGCCCACCTGTCCAAGACTGCCGCCACTACCGACCAGCCGACCGACCGAGCGGGTCGCACGGACTGGCTGTGGATCCTGCACGACGACTCGGCGCCGGCGCCCGACGCCCTTGGCCGGTTGCTGGAGCAAGCCGCAGACGACGTGGCTCTGATCGGTCCCAAGTCGCTGGAGTGGCCGCAACCGCGCCGCCTGCTGGAGGTCGGCGTGACGTTGACCGGCACCGGTCGTCGGGAGACCGGCCTCGAGCAGGGCGAGCGCGACCAGGGACAGCACGACCGTCCCCGCGATGTGTTGGCCGTGGGCTCTGCTGGAATGCTCGTGCGCCGCGACGTCTGGGACCAGCTCGGTGGCTTCGAGCCGAGCTTTCGGTTGTACGGCGAGGACCTGGACCTTGGCTGGCGGGTCGCGCGCGCCGGCTGGCGGACCCGGGTGGCTCCGGCCGCCGTCGTCTTCCACGTGGCGGCCGCCGAGCGGGGCCTGCGAACTTCCCGAGCGGTCCGCGGCCGCGCGCGCTTCGCTCGGCGCCGAAGTTCGCTGATCACCCTGCTCGCCAACGCCGGCACCCCGGGATTCTGCTGGCAGCTCGGCCGGCTCTTGGTCGGGTCGCTGCTGCGAGCTCTCGCCCTGCTGCTGGCCAAGGCCCCCGGTGAGGCGGCCGCCGAGCTGCGAGCGCTGGGCAGCGTCTACGGCAGGCTCGGGGAGGTGCTCGCGGCCCGCCGCCGGCGCCGGGCCACAGCCGTGGTCCCGGCCCGCTCGGTTCGGCACCTGCTGCCAAGTCCCTGGCTGCCCTACCGCCACGGGCTGGACGCGCTGGCCGGCGCGGGCGCGGCGTTCGTCCACTCGATCCGCTCTTCCGCCGGTGTCCGGCGCGCCGTTGCCGAAACCGGCCCGGTGGCCGACGAGGCCGAGGACCTGCCGTCCGGGCCGGGGCTTTCGAGCCGGCTCCGGGCTCATCCCTGGGCAGGCACGGTCGTGCTGCTGCTGGTGTTGTCCGTCTGGTCGGCGCGGCACCTCCTCGGTGGCGGGCAGCTGTCCGGAGGTGCGTTGCTGCCGGCCCCCGACGGGGTTGGTGGCTGGTTGCACCTTGCCTTCGACCCGTGGCATCCCGTGGGCTTGGGCAGTGACCGCCCGGCCGCGCCGTACGTGCTTTTTCTTGCACTCAGTGGAGCTCTGACACTCGGCCAGCCCTGGCTGCTGGTCGACCTGCTGGTGCTCGGGGCGCCACTGCTGGCCGCGCTCAGCGCGCACCGCCTCGCCCGCCGGCTGTTCGGTTCCGAGCGGATCAGGATCTGGTGGTCGGCGACCTACGGTTTGCTGCCCGTGGCATCGGTGCGGTGGCCGGTGGACGCCTCGGGACCCTCGTCGGCGCGATGGTGCTGCCCCTGGCCGCCGGCTCGACCGTCGCGATGGTCCGGAGCACCGGCCGGGGAGCTGTCCGGGTGCCGCGCTGGCAGCACGCCGTGCGGATGGGGTGGTGGCTGACCGTGCTCGTCGCCTTCGTCCCGGTGGCCTACGTCCTGCTGGGCACGGCGCTGCTCGTCGGCTCGACGCTGTGGGTGCGTGGACGTGCGTGGTTCGCAGTGGCCGGCGCGCTCATGCT
>JBBSGC010000107.1:0-6549 GCA_038254525.1 Propionibacteriales bacterium
CTCCTGCCACTTTGCCGGCAGAACACGAGTGGCGTCTCGGACGGTGAGGATCACCTCTACGGGTGCTGGTGCCAACGAGTCGACGACACTGCGGGCCTGCTCGGGCGTGGCGAAGCTCAGAAACTCCATCGAGACCACACTTGCCCGGCCCCGGTGTGCCAGCATCTCGGCCCGCAGCCGCGGCCACGCGCCGACCAACCGCTCGTCGGGCGCGGCAGTGCCTGAGGACGACGGGAGGGCCAGCTGCAGGATGTCGCGGACAGCCCGACCCTGGGCACCCCATTCCCCGCCAGGAAACAGCACACCCTCCGCGGTGAGGGCATCCCGGTTCTCGATCAGCAGGGACTGCAGGAAGCTGGTCCCGGTCTTCATGCCGCCGACGTGCAGGTAGACGACGGGCGCGTCCGCCGGCGGTCCGCCTGCCATCAGCGGGAGCCGGCCGCCATCATCTGGCGCAGTTCCTTCTTCAGCTCCGAGATCTCGTCGCGCAGCCGCGCTGCCAGCTCGAACTGCAGCTCGGCCGCTGCCGCGTGCATCTGGTCGGTGAGCTGCTGCACGAGGTCGGCCAGGTCGGCGGCCGGCAGGTTTGCCAGGTCGGCGGCGTGCCGGCCCACGTCCTTGCGCGACAGCCCCGGAACCGGAGACTTGCCGCGGCTCTGCGAGCGGCCGGAGCCGCCCATCAGCTCGACGGTGTCGGCGTCCTCGCGGGCAAGCAGGTCCGTGATGTCGGCGATCCGCTTGCGCAAGGGCTGGGGGTCGACGCCGTGCGCCGTGTTGTAGGCCTGTTGGATGGCGCGGCGCCGGTTGGTCTCGTCGATCGCCTTGGCCATGGAGGCAGTGATTCTGTCCGCGTACATGACCACCTGTCCGGAGACGTTGCGCGCCGCACGTCCAATGGTCTGGATGAGCGAGGTGCCCGAGCGCAGGAACCCTTCCTTGTCGGCGTCGAGGATCGCCACCAGGCTCACCTCTGGCAGGTCGAGCCCTTCTCGCAGCAGGTTGATGCCGACCATGACGTCGAACTCGCCCAGGCGCAGCTCGCGCAGCAGCTCGATGCGGCGCAACGTGTCGACCTCGCTGTGCAGGTAGCGGGTGCGAACCCCAGCCTCCAGGAGGTAGTCGGTGAGGTCCTCCGACATCTTCTTGGTCAGCGTGGTGACCAAGATCCGCTCGTTGCGTTCGGTCCGCAGCCGGATCTCGTGGATGAGGTCGTCGATCTGGCCCTTGGTCGGCTTCACGACGACCTCCGGATCGACCAGTCCGGTCGGGCGGATGATCTGTTGCACGACCGAGTCGACCCGGCTCATCTCGTAGGGGCCGGGCGTCGCCGAGAGATAGACGGTCTGGCCGATGCGTTCGAGGAACTCCTCCCAGCGCAACGGCCGGTTGTCCATCGCGCTCGGCAGCCGGAAGCCGTGCTCGACCAGCGTGCGCTTGCGCGACATGTCGCCCTCATACATGCCGCCGATCTGCGGCACCGCCACGTGCGACTCGTCGATGACCATCAAGAAGTCCTCGGGGAAGTAGTCGAGCAGGCAGTTGGGCGCCGACCCAGCAGACCGGCCGTCGATGTGCCGGGAGTAGTTCTCGATGCCGGAGCAGCTGCCCACCTGGCGCATCATCTCGATGTCGTAGGTGGTGCGCATCCGCAGCCGCTGGGCCTCCAGCAGCTGCCCGGTGCGCTCCAGCTCCGCCAGTCGATCGGCGAGCTCCAGCTCGATCCCCGCGATCGCCCGCTCCATGCGCTCCGGCCCGGCGACGTAGTGCGTGGCCGGGAAGATGTAGAGCTCCTTGTCCTCGGTGATCACCTCGCCGGTGAGCGGGTGCAGCGTCATCAGTCGCTCGACCTCGTCGCCGAAGAACTCGATCCGCACCGCGAGCTCCTCGTAGACCGGAAACACCTCGAGGGTGTCGCCGCGCACCCGGAAGGTGCCTCGCGTGCCGGCCAGGTCGTTTCGCGCGTACTGGATGTCGACCAGCTGGCGCAGCAGCGAGTCACGGTCCATCGAGTCACCGATGTGCAGCCGGACCATGCGGTCGACATATTCCTGCGGAGTGCCGAGGCCATAGATCGCGGACACGGTCGCGACCACGATCACGTCCCGCCGGGTAAGCAACGAGTTGGTCGCCGAATGGCGAAGCCGCTCGACCTCCTCGTTGAGCGAGGAGTCCTTCTCGATGTAGGTGTCGGTCTGCGGGACGTACGCCTCCGGCTGGTAGTAGTCGTAGTAGGACACGAAGTACTCGACGGCGTTGTCGGGGAAGTAGCCGCGCAGCTCGTTGGCGAACTGGGCGGCCAGGGTCTTGTTGGGCTGCAGCACGAGCACCGGCCGCTGCACTCGCTCGGTGAGCCAGGCGATCGTGGCGGTCTTGCCGGTGCCGGTCGCGCCGAGCAGCACGGTGTCCTTGACGCCGCCGGTGATCCGCTCCTCCAGCTCAGTGATCGCAGTCGGCTGGTCGCCGGAGGGGGAGTAGTCGCTGACCACGTGGAACGGCGCCACCTTGCGCTCGAGATCGGTGACTGGCCTCATGCGATCGAGCCTACGACGAGCCTCCGACAGTCCGTCAGCGCTGTGACCGGCGCCGAACCGCCCATGCCGTTGCGGCGGCGGCCAGGACCACCCGTTCGACGCGGCCGTAGGACTACGGGTTCCCCGGTGCCGCTGCGTTCCCGGCGGCTTGCTCGTGTCCGGCGAGGTAGGCGGCGACCAGTCCGCCGAGCGATGGCAGGTGGTAGCCCCCCTCCTGCACGACAACGCTCGGCAGCCCCAACGCTCGACAGCCCCAGGGCGCCCAGCAGCCGGCCAGCCTCGCGGTAGCCCTCGGCACTGACCTGGAGCGGGCTCTCCGGGTCGTCGGCTGCGGCGTCCACGCCGAGAGAGACGACCAGCGCCGCCGCGCCGAACCAGGTGACCGCGCCGGCCAGCCGCTCCACGGCGGTGCACCACGCGTCGTCATCGGTCCCCGGCGCCAACGGCAAGTTGAGCGTGGTGCCCGTGCCGGTCCCGGTCCCGGTCGCGTCGGCGAACCCGACGACGTGCGGGAACCACCCGGCGCCCGGGTCGACGTGCACCGAGCCGTAGAACACGTCCGCTCGCTCGTAGAAGATCGCCGCGGTGCCGTTGCCGTGATGAGCGTCGACGTCGACGATCGCGACCCGGCCGCTCCCCGAAGCGCCTGCCCGGCCACGGCGGCGTTGTTGAGGTAGCAGGACCCGCCGTAAGCCGACCGGGTCACGTGGTGGCCCGGCGGTCGGCACAGCGCGTACGTGACGCGCTCCCCCGCCACGACGCGATCGACGGCGGTCAGCGCACAGTCGGTGGCGGCCCGCGCGGCCCGGTAGGTGCCGGCGCCGACGAGCGTCATCGTGTCGTAGGCGAACTGGCCGGCCCTGGCGTGCACCGCCGCGGCGGGTCCGACGGGCAGCGGTCCAAGCATCGCCGCAGTCGGGAACACGTAGGGCACGACGCGGTCCTGGCCCGGATCGTCGGCGAAGCCGGCGGCCAGCCACCGCTTGTGCACGTCGCGCAGGTGCGCCAGCAGCGCGCGGTCATGCACGGCGAGCACGTCCTCGTCGCCGTGCGCGGCGGCGGAGACCACGGGATGGCCCGCCTCGGTGAGCGCCACCCGGATCACCTCGACCCGCTCAGCGACCTCCGTGCCCGGGGTCGAAACACCCACCCAGATCTCCGCGCCCGGCTCGTGGAGCAGCGTGTCGGTTGACCAGATGACCGGCGTCGTCGACACCCTCGTCAGGATGCCAGGCGTACGGCAGGATGCCCACATGCCGCGCGCTACTGACTTGGGAATCAGGATCGGTTCGCTGTCGCCCGGCCCGACCAACTCCGTCCTCGACGTCGCCGGCGTCGGCCTCGGGCACGCCCATGCCGGTCCCCGAACCGACGCTGCCCTCGGCGGGTGGCTTCTCGCCACCACGGGAGGCCAGTGCCTGCTCCCAGGCGGCGGCGACGTCGGCTCGGCTCACCTGCATGCGCCGGGCGTCGTTGAGCCACGAGTCGTCGCACTCGGCGACGACCGGGATGATGAAGTCCTCGGCCACCCTGGGCTCGCGCTCGAGCATCAGCTCGCAGGCCGCGTCGTAGACCCGGCCGAGCTGCAGCGTCGAGGTCAGGAAGACGGGCGTCTCGAGGAACCCCCACTCGGCCGCGGTGATGAAGCCGGTGCACTCACCCGCTCCGTTGAGCACTGCCCCACCGGCCGGCACCACGCGTGCGAAGGCGTCGCCGGCGACCACCAGCACGCTGACGCCGGTGCGCGCGACGCCGAGGGCAGCGTCGGTTCGGGGACCGGCATGAGCTGCCTCGGCTTCAAGGCGGCATCGGTACGGCATCTCGGGTGACTCCCGACGGGGCCACGGTCGCAGTCCTGCTGATGACCAACTTCGGCGAGCGCAACCGGCTCACCGTCGACGGGGTGCCCGTGGGACGGCTGCTCGGCCCGGACCCCGGCCCGGACGGGCAGCCGGCCGGTTCGTGCATCGGCGTGGCCGTGACCGACGCGGCCGTCGACGGCCACGGCTGCTCGCGCCTCGCCCGGCGGATCGGACTGGGGCTCGCCCGCACCGGCTCGGTCGGACACCACGGCAGCGGCGAGGTCTTCCTGGCCGCGGCCACCGGCCTGCGGGCCGACCGGGACGGGACCTACGAGCGTGTGGCGACCGTATCCGGGCGAGCGTTGGACCCGCTCTTCGAGGCGGTCGTCGACGCGAGCGAGGAGGCGGCGCTCAACTCGATGCTCGCCTCGCCTACGGTCACCGGTCGAGGTGGCAACCGCAGGGAGGGGCTGCCCGCCGACGAGGTGGTCCGGATGCTCCGCAGCCACGGGCGGCTCTGACCGTGGCCGGGACGCAGCTCGAGGCCAGCATCCGGATGGCCGACGGAGTGCAGCTGGCGGCAACGCTGTATCTCCATGACGCCGGCCGAGGAGCGCAGCCGTGCATCCTCGAGGCGCTGCCGTACCGCAAGGACGACCTGACCAGCTCATCCGCGCCGGAGTACCAGCGACTCCGCGACGAGCACGGCTATGCCGTTTGCCGGCTCGACCCGCGCGGGACCGGCTCGTCCGGCGGCGACGCGACCGACGAGTACCCCCGCCACGGGAACAGGTCGACCTGTGCGCCGTGATCGAGTGGCTGGCCGCCCAGGGGTGTCGCGACGGCTCCGTCGGCATGTACGGCACGTCCTACTCCGGTTTCGACTCGCTGCAGCTGGCGGCCGAACGTCCGCCGGCGCTGCGGGCCGTCGTGGCGATCTACAGCAGCGACGACCGGTGGACAGAGGACGTGCACTGGCGCGGCGGGGCGCTGCGCGCCGACGGCTAACGCAACAACACCTTCTTGACAGTCGGCGCCCTGCTGAGCGACGGGCCCCCTGCGGCTTCAGCCGTGCCCGCGGTGAGACGATGCCGTCATGGGTGCGACGCGCCGAATCACGGCGAAAACGAAGATCTTCCAGCTCAAGATCCAGCTGGCACACATTCGACCGCCGGTGTGGCGACGCGTGCTCGTGCCCGGTGAGATCGACCTGGGCGAGTTGCACGAGGTCATCCAGACGGCCTTCGGATGGACCAACTCCCACTTGCACGAGTTCGAGGTGGGCGACGCCAGCTA
The DNA here is from genome assembly GCA_038254525.1 of Propionibacteriales bacterium. Taxonomy (GTDB): domain Bacteria; phylum Actinomycetota; class Actinomycetes; order Propionibacteriales; family Nocardioidaceae; genus JBBSGC01. Next base: position 5,630 of record JBBSGC010000107.1, read on the forward strand.
CGGAACGCCGGACCCCGACTGGGGTCGCGATGACGTCCAGGACGAGTCCCGCGCCAAGCTGTTCCGGCTGGCCGGGGAAGGCAGCCGACTGGGCTACACCTACGACTTCGGCGACAACTGGCAACACCAGCTGACGATCGAGAAGGTGCTCGACCCGGAGTCTGGGACGCGCTACCCGAGCTGCACGGCCGGTCGCCGAGCCTGCCCGCCCGAAGATGTCGGCGGACCCTGGGGATACGAGGACTTCCTCGACGCACTCGCAGACCCGAACCACGAGGACCACGACGACCGGATCGAGTGGATCGGCGGCAGCTTCGATCCCGACGCATTCGACCTCACGGCGACGAATACCGAACTCAAGGCACTTGCGTGGGCCGCCGGCCCAATCCGGACGGTGCGCTGACGCGGCTCAGACGACGAGTTCACGCAGCCGCTGCACGTCGACCGAAAGCCGCTCGATCGCGCTCTGCGCGGTCTCGTCCCTGCGGCGTGGAACATCCTGGGCCTTATATGTAACTGCGCTTTCCCGCGCCTAGAGGACCGTTTGCGTGCACTTGCAAGTTCACTACCCATCCCACTAATGTTTGAGCCGTTGGTACCGCCGCACCTACCTGCGCTGTCATCACGTCCCTAACCTGAGCCGTGGCTGGAATTGGTTCAAAGAACTGGGGAGCCGTCTCCGCTACGGACTCGGTCACAGTTTGTAATCGCCGCACCTCGCCGCTGGTCACGTGGAAGTGCCGCCATTCCCCACACTCCGTTTCGTACACGACTAAGTCGATGTCGGCTCGCTCAAGGAGGGTCACTGCGACACGTCGGCGGTAGACGCCACTGTACGCGGTAACTGCACCCCGCTGGTATTCAACGAGCGCTTCTACTCCATCGTTCACTCGGCGGATTGCTCGCATTGTTAGCGGTGA
>JBBSGC010000108.1:0-6420 GCA_038254525.1 Propionibacteriales bacterium
CGGTCCACACAAGCGCGTCGACCTCGAGGCACCGGCGCTCGAGACCGACGCCACGCTGAAGCAGGCCCACCAGGAGGTCGCCGAGGCGATCGAGTCTGCCCGCAAAGCCGAGCCTTCGGCGCCGCGGCGGCCCACCGGCCTCCTCGGCGACGGCTTGCCCGGCGGCGAGGCGGCTGGCGGCAACGCGGCTACCGCCGGGCCGGCGGCGCAGCCGCCAACAGCGCAGCCATCAACAGCGCAGCCACCGGCAGGCGGGAGGCCGCAGCAGCAGTGAGCCTGCTGCAGGCGGTGGTCGTCTTCACCGCCGGCCTGGCAGCCGGTGCCATCAACGCCATGGTGGGATCCGGCACGTTGATCACCTTCCCCACGCTGCTCGCGGTCGGGCTCCCGCCGGTGACCGCCAACGTGTCGAACACGATCGGACTGGTGCCAGGGTCGCTCTCCGGTGTCATCGGCTACCGACGAGAGCTTGTCGGACAACGGCGTCGCCTGCTCACCCTCGGCTCGGCCTCGCTGGTCGGCGGGTCGGTCGGCGCGGCTCTGCTGATGACGCTGCCGCCGGACGTGTTCCGGGCCGTCGTGCCGGTGCTGATCGGCGTTGGCGTGCTGCTCGTGCTGCTGCAGCCGATGCTCGCTCGACGGCTGCGCGAGCGCCGCGCACCCGATGCGCCGGCGCACGGCTCAGCGCCCGTGTGGGCGCTGGTGCTGCTGACCGGCGTTTACGGCGGTTACTTCGGCGCCGCCCAGGGTGTGCTCCTGCTTGCGATCATGGGAGTCGCGCTGCACGACGGCATGCAACGGCTCAACGCGGTCAAGAACGTCCTGGCCATGCTGGTCAACGGGGTGGCTGCCGCCGTGTTCATCGTCGTCGCCGACGTCTCGTGGCCCGCGGTCGGTCTGGTGGCTGGCGGTAGCGTCATCGGCGCCCAGGCCGGCGTAGCCATCGGGCGGCGGCTGCCGCCAGCGGCGTATCGGGCCGTGGTGGTGCTGGTCGGTGTCATCGCGCTCGCACGCCTGCTCGGCTGAAGCCGTGCGTACGGCCCCTACTGGGCCTGGCTGACGCTGCTCATGTTGAAGTCCGGTACGCGCAGTGTCGGGGTGGCGGTGCGCGGGAAGTAGTCGCCCCACTCGCGCGAGAACGACGGCACCGAGCGGCTGGCCGCGCTGAACCGGTCGAGCAGGTCGATCGGACTCTCGTTGAACCGGAAGTTGTTGACCGCGCCGCTCACCTCGCCGTTCTCGACCAGGTAGACGCCGTCACGGGTCAGACCGGTGAGCAGCAGCGTCTGCGGGTCCACCTCGCGGATGTACCAGAGACAGGTGAGCAGCAGTCCCCGTTCGGTCGAGGCGACCAGGTCGTCCAGTGAGCCCTGCGCGCCTTCCACCTCCATGACCAGGTTGTCGATGAATGGCGTCACCGGCAGGTCGGTGAGCCGGGCGGAGTGCCGAGTCGAGCCGAGTGCGCTCAGCCGGCCCTGCTCGATCCAGTTGGTACGGCCCAGCGGCAGCCCGTTGTCGAAGACGCTGGAGTCGCTGGTGGAGGCGGCTGCGGTGACGAAGGGTGCGCACTCCAGTGCCGGGTACGCGGGGTCGGAGTAGACAGTCACCGGTTGCCGGGACAGCGACTCACCGATGCGAGTGCCGCCTCCCGGGCGGCTGTAGACGGTCTGTCCCTCAGCGGCGTCGCGGGCCGAGGACGTCCAGTAGGCATAGATGAGCAGGTCGGCGACCGCGGTTGGCGGCAGCACTGTGTCGTAGCGACCCGCCGGTAGGGCGACGGTGCGCTCGGCCCAGCCGAGCCGGCGGGCCAGCTCGTCGTCGAGCGCCGCCGCGTCGACGTCGGAGAAGTCCCGGGTGGCCTGGCCCACCCACGCCGAGCGGGTCAGGTCCACCGACTTGCCCGTGATGCCGACGTGACCAGTGGGCTGGGCATGCCTCAGCCGGAGGCCGGTCGATGATCCGAGATAGGTGGTCACCACTGAGTGCTCGACGTAGCCGTACAGCAGCCGCGAAGCCGACCGGGCGCGCCCGAACGCCTCGCCAAGCGCGGGCGCGAAGTCGTCGAAGACCGAGATCGAGGTCGGCTCCGGGAGGTCGTCGAACGCTTCGGCGGCACCGGGTGCCCGCCCCGGGCCGGCGGTGCCGGTGACCAGCGGAGCCGCGTCCTCGGCCGGACCGGCGGCGCGGGCGGCATCGTCGGCGGCCGACACAAGAGCCGCGACGTCGTCTGTGGTCGAGGCGCTGCGGGAGACCGCGGCGGTGGCCGTCCCTCGTCCGCCGTCAACCACCGAGATCACCGTGACGTCGCAGCCGTGCATCAGCCCGTTGGTAGTGAGCGTGTTGTTGGCCCACCGTAGGTTCGCACTGGTCGAAGCTCTAGCGAGCACGACGCAGTCGTCGGACGTGGACGCCTCGAGGGCCCGCTCGACCAGCTCCTGAGGGGCGATGCTGGTCATCGGCCGGCCTCCGCCTGGGTGTTGAGGATGCGTACGCCGCGAAACAGCGCCGAGGGACAGCCATGGCTGACCGGTGCGACCTGCCCCGGTTGCGCCTTGCCGCAGTTGAAGGCACCGCCCAGCACCCACGTGGATGGTCCACCCACGGCCGCCATCGATCCCCAGAAGTCGGTGGTGGTCGCCTGGTATGCGACATCGCGGACCTGACCGGCCAGGCGGCCGTTCTCGATCCGGAAGAACCGTTGACCGGTGAACTGGAAGTTGAACCGCTGCATGTCGATCGACCACGAGCGGTCACCGACGATGTAGAGCCCATTGGCCACCTGACTGATCAGGCCCGCGGTGTCCGGGCCGTCGGCGGCCGGCTGCAGCGACACGTTGGCCATCCGCTGGATCGGGATGTGGCCCGGGGAGTCGGCGAACGCACAGCCGTTGGAGCGGCCGAGATCCTGCATCCTGGCCATCCGGCGGTCCAGCTGGTAGCCGACGAGCAGGCCGTCCCGGACGATGTCCCAGGACTGGGTCTGCACTCCCTCGTCGTCGTATCCGATGGTGGCCAGGCCGTGCTCGACGGTACGGTCACCGGTGACGTGCATGATCGGCGAGCCGTACTGCAGCGTTCCCAGCTTGTCCCACGTCGCAAAGCTGGTGCCTGCGTAGTTCGCCTCGTAGCCGAGCGCTCGGTCCAGCTCGGTGGCGTGCCCGATGGACTCGTGGATGGTCAGCCACAGGTTCGAGGGGTCGATGACGAGGTCGTAGAGGCCGGCGTCGACCGACTTCGCGGCCAGCTTCTCACCCAGCAGGTCCGGGATGCCCTCAATCTCCGCAGCCCAGTCGTACCCGTCGGTTAGGTACTCCCAGCCGCGGCCGACCGGCGGGGCGATCGTGCGCATCGAGTCGAAGCGGTCGGTTGCCGGGTCGGTCCCGTGTGCCTCCAGCCACGGGTGCAGGCGCACGCGCTGCTGGGTGGTCACTGTGCCGGCGAGGTCGGCGTAGAACTTGTTCTCCACCAGCTGTTCGACGGTGGCGGAGACGTGCGCCACCGGATCGGCGGTGAGGAGCCGGCGGCTCCAGTCACCGAGCAGCTCGACCTTGTCGGCGACCTGGACGCTCAGTGGGTCGACGGCGTATGCGGACACCCAGGTGACGTCGGCATGAACCGGCTCGTCGGCGAGCTCGATCCGCTCGGAGCTGATCGCCGCTGACACCTGTGCGACTCGGATCGCCTCCTCGGTCGTCCGCACGGCTGCCTCGGCCGAGAGCTCTACCGTGGCGGCGAAGCCCCACGTCCCGTTGACGACGACGCGTACGGCGAAGCCGAGGTCTTCGCCTTCATGCGCCCCTTCGAGGGTCCCGTCACGCAGGCGCAGGGTTTGGCTGCGCAGTCTTTCGAGCCTGAAGTCGGCATGGTCGACACCGAAGTCGCGGGCCCGCTGTAGGGCAGCGTCAGCCAAGCGCCGTAGGGGCAGCGCGGTGAAGGAGGCAGCCACGTCGTCGGACATGGGCGCGAGCCTAGTGGGCCTGCACTGGTGGCTGTCGCGGCAGGCCGGTCTTCCGCGCGGAGGGATAGGTGCGGGCCAGCCTGGTGCTAGGTGCGGGCCAGCCTGGTGAACATCTCGGGGTGCACATCGGTGGGCCGGTGCGGAGCGATGATGCTGCAGTCGGGCAACAGCTCACCGGTGTCGTCGAAAAGCACGATGCCGTTGCACAGCAGGCTCCAGCCCTGCTCGGGGTGGGCAACCAGGACGTGGGCCGCCTCGCGGTCGGGACCGTCGGCGGCCGGGCACAGTGGCGAGTGCGTGCACGTGGGCACCGCGACAGAGCGGCCCGCGGCGTCGCGGGCGGAGAGGTCATCCACACCTTCAGTGTGCATGGTTGCCTCCGTAACCGGGGACATTTCGGGTTTCAGTGTGGAGATCAGTCATCGGGAGCCAACCCTACGACTTGGTCAGGTCGACGGTCGCAAGCGGCCTCGTCGTGGGCTTGGTGGAGCCACCGACGGGCTCGACCGTGACCGCCAAAGCGGTCGCGGACTGCAGGTCGGGGAGGAGTTGCAACGCCGGCTGGCCGAGCTGTTGTCGGTCTATGACACCCGCCGACATCGGACGCCCGCTGGCGCCGATCTGCCACAGCTGGTAGGTGGAGCTTTCCCCCGGGTCCGGCAGGTCGGCCATCACCACTACGGCGGAGTCGAGAGCGGGGGATGAGACCACCCGCATCCGTCCACCACCTTGCAGGTGAACGGTGCTGTCCTGCGCGTCGCGGGCGCCGAGCACCTGCGAGACGCTGGACTGTGCCTGGACCACCGAGTTGACCCGGTCCTGCTCGACGGCGAACGCCCCGAGGCTGGCCACGACCGCCAACACGGCAGCGGCCGCAGCCAGCAGGGGCAGCTGGCGACGCCAGCGCGACTGGGTCACCGCGACGACTCTCGGCCGCTCCTGCGGCGTGCGGCGCACCGCCTCCATCAGGCGGATGCGCACGCCGGGCGCTGGCGGGACCGCGGCCGCACTGCCGAGGCGGGCAGCAGTCGCCCGCAGGCTCTGCAGCTCCTCGCGACAGCTGGCGCAGCTGTCGAGGTGGTCCTCGAAGCTGAGCTCCTCAGGCGGCGTCAGCGCATCCAGGGCGTAGGCGCCCACCAGGGTGTGCAGGTGATCGATCATTTGGTCACCCCTAAGCAGTCGCGGAGCCGGATCAGCCCGTCGCGCATGCGTGTCTTGATCGTCGGCAACCCGGCATTGAGCAGGGTTGCCACTTCCGGATACGTGTAGCCGCCGTAGTAGGCCATGGAGACGGCCTCGCGCTGCAGCTCGGTCAGCGAGCCGAGGCAGCGCCGGACCTGCTCGTGCTCGAGCCGGGTCGTCACCTCCTCAGAGACAACGTCGACGTCGGCCCCCCCGGTCCAGTCGTAGCGGTTCTCCCGGTCGGTGCTGGACTGGGCGCGGCGCACCGCGTCCACCGCACGCCGGTGGGCCAACGTCAGCACCCAGGTGCGGGCCGAGCCGCGGGAGGGGTCGAAACGGTGTGCGGTCTGCCACACCTGCAAGAAGACCTCCTGCGTGACCTCTTCAGCGCGAGCGGGGTCGCGGACCACGCGCCGGGCGAGGCCGTGTACGGCCGCGGACAAGGCGTCGTAGGTGCTCCCGAAGGCGGCCTCGTCGCCGCGGGCGGTGGCCTGCAGCAAGTCGTCGAGGGAGGGTGCGTCGCCGGCGGCTGCCCGATGCCGGCGCAACGGGATCGGTTCCACCATGCTTCGGCTCCCTTCTGGTGCCGCCAGGCCCGTACGCAGATTCCCTCGCGGTGGATTCGCAGCGGAGGTGATCGCGGATGGGCCGCAGTGCGGCCGACTATCACTCGGCGTTCGCTTTTCTTGCCCCCGGGTCACATCGTCTGGCTCACCACCGAGCCCGTGCGGCACTTCGCCACGCGGACCTGGACCGGTATTCGCTCCCGCATGGCCTCGACGTGGGAAACCACCCCGACCGTGCGGCCACCTGCACGCAGATCGTCGAGCACGTCCATGACCTCATCGAGGGCCTCGGGATCGAGGGATCCGAAGCCCTCGTCGACGAACAGCGTCTGCAGCTCTATGCCGCCGCTCTCCCAGGTCACGACGTCGGACAGCCCGAGCGCGAGGCTCAGCGACGCCTGGAAGGTCTCGCCGCCAGAGAGTGTCTTGGGATCGCGGGCCGATCCGGTCCACTCGTCGCGAACTCGCAAACCGAGCCCGCCGGCGGCCGTCCGCCGATCGCCCGCGCTCCGGTCAATCGTGTGCTCGAGGGTGTAGCGGCCCGAGGTCATCGGCACGAGGCGCTCGTTGGCGGCATCGACGACCTGCTGCAGGCGCGCGGCGACCACGTAGGCCGACAGTGACATCCGCAGGTGGTTGTCCACCGCGGTGCCTTCGGCGAGCGAGGCCATGGCGTCGGCGACCTCGTGGGCCTGGCGCACGGGCCGCCACCCA
>JBBSGC010000109.1:0-6346 GCA_038254525.1 Propionibacteriales bacterium
CCGTCGCCCACCGTGCCGTCGCCCACCGTGCCGTCGCCCACCGTGCCGTCGCCCACCGTGCCGTCGCCCACCGTGCCGTCGCCCACCCTGCCGTCGCCCACCCTCTCGGCGCCCACGGTCCCGGCACCGAGCAACCCGCTGGCCGGGGACCCACTGGCCGGCAACGACGCGTCCTGACGGTCTGGATCAGAAGAAGGCCCGCTCGCGTTGCGCCAGCAGCGCGTGGAGTGTCTGCTGGATGGTCTCGCGCAGCCGGTCGGTCAGGTTGAGCACCAGCATCGCGTCGTCGGCGGCGCCCGCTGGGTAGGTGTCGGTGCGAATCGGCTCGCCGAACGCGATCAACCACTTGCTCGGTAACGGCACCAGGCCAAGCGGGCCGAGCAGTGGGAAGGTGGGTGTGATCGGAACGTAGGGCACGCCCAGCAGCCGGGCCAGCATGGGGATGTTGCCGATCAGGGGGTAGCTCTCTTCTGCGCCGACTATCGAGCAGGGGATGATCGGTGCGCTCGTGCGCAACGCCGAGGAAACGATCCCGCCGCTGCCGAAGGGCTGCAGCTGGTAGCGCTTCGAGTACCGCTTGCCGGTTCCCTTGAACCCTTCCGGCCACACCCCCACCAGCTCCCCACCGGCGAGCATCCGCTCAGCGTCCTCGGCGCAGGCCAGGGTGGCGCCGCTGCGCCGCGCCATCGGCGAGATGAACGGCAGCGAGAACACCAGGTCGGCGCCGAGCATTCGCAGATACCGACCGGCGTGGTCGTGGACGGCGAGCAGCGTCATCAGCGCGTCGACCGGAATCGTGCCCGAGCGGTTGGCGACGACCAGCCCGCCGCCATCGGCCGGGATGTTCTCGACGCCGCGGACCTCGACTCGGAACCACCGGTGCGCGACCGGGCGCAGCGCGGCCAACAGGAAGTGACTGGTCAGCTCGGGGTCGAAGCCGAACTCATCGACCTCGTAGTCGCCGCTCACGCGATGCCGCACGACAGCCAACAGCTCAGCGGTCTTCGCCGGCCAGTCGCCGCCGAGCAGCTGGCGGGTTGCCGAGCCCAGCGCGCGACCCAAGTGGCCGGTCGCGACGCTGCGCGCCCGGGCCGGGTCAGGCGGACCCAGCAACGTCGGAACGTCCGGCGCACCCGTCTCGGAGTCGGCCACGACGCATCGTCTCCCTCGAAGGCCAGCTGGTCAGCCGGCCGTCACCCGTCCGTGCGCGGTTCGGCTCGTCGCTGCGGTCCGCACCGAACCAGCGAACTCGTCGAGGGTCGACGCGCTCGAGTGCTGGGTTCGGTAACCGAAACGGGTGCGCAGGGCAGTCGTGTCAACGCCCCGACCGTACGTCAGGAAGCGGGTCATGTCGTCGGGCAGCTCGACGCCCAGGGGTCGCAGGGCCGGGAGGCCGGACGACGGCACTGGCAGTGCCGGCCGGCCGAGTCGCCCCAGCACCTGAGACAGCACGAGGATGCCGTCCGCCGCGACGTTGTAGGTGCCGGCGATGTCGTGGGTGACGGCGCGGTGCAGCACCGCAGCCGCGTCGTCCTCGTGCAGGACCTGGAACCGAGGGTCGTGGCCGAGCACCGTGGGCGCGACCGGGAGCCGAAGGTATCGGCCAAGCGGAGTGTCGAGCGTGGGACTCAGCAGGTCAGCGAGCCGCAGGGTGGTCAGGAGCAGGTCTGGACGCCGGCGACCCAAGCCACGCAGGTAGCCCTCGACCTCGACGCAGTCCTTGGCGAAGCCGCCGGTGGGACTGCGCCGTGGCTCCATCTCCTCGGTGAACATCGCCGGGTCGCTCGGCGAGGCGCCATAGACCGCCGTCGACGACTTGAGCACCAGCTTGCGGACCGCTGGCGCGCGTTGGCAGGCGGCCAGCAGCTGCATGGCGCCAGCCAGGTTCGACTCGTTCGGTGGCGAGGGACGTCCGTAGCGGCGTCCGGCTGCCGGCCGCACGGCGAGGTGCACGACGGTGTCGACGTCCTCGGTCGCGAGCACCTGGCTGAGGACCGGGTTGCGGATGTCTGCGGAAACGAACTTCACTCCCACGACGGCCCGCCGTGGCGGGACCGTGTCGATGCCGACGACCTTGTCGACCGTGGGATCGGCGACCAACGAGCGGGCGAGGCGGCCGGCGAGGCCACCGCAGATGCCGGTGACCAGCACGACGCTGTTCATGGACGGTCGCCGGTTCGGGACTTACTTGCCCAAGCGACGACGCTGGACGCGGGTCTTCTTCAACAGCTTGCGATGCTTCTTCTTGGCCATGCGCTTGCGGCGCTTCTTGATGACGGAGCCCACTGGGAGCCTCTCGGTCGAGGATGTCGGAGGGCCTACCCTACGCAGCCGCTGAGCGGATTTCCTCAGCCGGCCTGGAAGTACGCGCGACGCAGGTACTCCTGGACGGCGCTCTCCGGCACTCGAAACGAGCGGCCGACGCGTACCGCTTCGAGCATTCCCGCGTGTACGAGTCGATAGACGGTCATCTTGGACACCCGCATGGTCGTGGCCACCTCGGCCACGGTGAGGAACCTGACCTCGGAGACGTTGTCCCGGTCACCCTGGCTGGGCATTGCGCACCGACTCTCTTTCACGGCGCGCTCCCCGGCTTCCCCTCCGGAGTCTCAACGCACGTGCTCTGGCGTGAGAGTAGTGCCCGGTGGTGCTGCTGGGAAAGCAGAGCCGCAAAATAGCACCCGGAAGGTGCGTGTCGGTTCAGGGCATCGGGTCGATGCCGTGCAAAGGGAAGGTGGCGACCCGGCTGGCCTGGATCGACCGGTCGAGCCACGAGCCAGGGTCGTACCCCTGGCCCCAGTCCTCCCATCGGGCAGTGCGCCCATCGGTCATCGTGGGCGCCCCGGACCGGCCGGTGCAGGCCCGGGCAAGCTCTCGCCACGCCCGGGGCAGCGGCGTCTGCGGGTCGAGCGGCCGGCCGCCGACGATGGCCAGCAGGTGGGTCCAGGCGCGCGGCACCACGTCGGCAATCGCGTACCCGCCACCGCCGGTGACCACCCATCGACCTCCGCTCACCTCATGCGCCAGCTGGTGCAGCGCCTCGTAGGCCGTCCGCTGGCCGTCGACGCTCAGCATGAGGTTGGCCAGCGGGTCGTCCATGTGGGAGTCGCAGCCGTGCTGGGTGACCAGCACCTCCGGGGCGAACTCCCGCACCAGCGGCGGCACCACCGCGTGATATGCCCGCAGCCACCCCGCGTCGGTGGTGCCGGGCGGCAGCGCCACGTTGACGGCGCTGCCCGGAGCGCCCGCGCCACCGGTCTCGCTGGCGAAGCCGGTGCCCGGGAACAGCGTCTGCGGAGTCTCGTGCAGGCTGATCGTCAAGACCCGCGGATCGTCGTAGAACATGGCCTGGACGCCGTCGCCATGGTGGACGTCGACATCGACGTACGCGATGCGCTGTACACCGGAGGCGAGGAGCTCGGCAATCGCTACGGCGACGTCGTTGTAGACACAGAAGCCGCTGGCCATCGCAGGCATCGCGTGGTGCAGACCACCGGTGATGTTGGCGGCGTGCAGGACCTCACCGGCTCGGACCAGGCGGGCAGCCTCGACCGTGGCCCCGACGACATGCGCCGCGGCCTGGTGGATGCCGGCGAACGTGGGGTTGTCGGCAGTGCCGAGACCGTGCAGCAGGTCACGGTCGGCGCTCGAGGTGATGGCCCGCACCGCCGCGATGTAGCTGGGATCGTGCACCCGGGCGATGAGCTCGTCGCCGGCGACGAAGCCCGGCACCTGCGGCAGCGCCGCCGGACCGACGACTCCCAGCTGGCGGGCCAGGGCCATCGTGAGCTCGACGCGCACCGGGGACAACGGGTGCGCGGCCCCGAAGTCGTACTCGGTCAGCTCCTCGTCGAAGACCACGCACGCCGGTCCACTCATGCGCGGCACCTTAACCTGCGCTCCCGCGGAAGCCCGGTCGCTCTATCCTTGCTGACGTGCCGACATCGACCGAACCCGTGCGCATCTGGTGGCCCGCCTGACGGCGGCCTTTGTCGACCTACCCCCAACGACATCCGACTGCCTCGTCCCGGCGGTCGTCGACGTGCGTGCTGCTGGGTCCGAGTTCCGACCCGGGAGTACCCATGACCCGCACGCTGTCCGGCATCACGCCAAGCGGCCGCCTCACACTGGGCAACCACCTCGGTGCCCTGCGCCGCTTCGCCACCGCCCCCGGCACCTACTTCGTCGCGGACCTGCACGCACTGACCGTGCCGCACGACCCGGCCCGGCTGCGCCGGCTCACCCATGAGACGGCGCTGCTGCTGCTCGCCTCAGGGCTCGAGCCGGACACTTCCACGCTCTTCGTGCAGTCGCACGTGCCCGAGCACGCGGAGCTTGCCTATCTGCTGGAGTGCACGGCGCACGTCGGGGAGCTGGGCCGGATGATCCAGTTCAAGGAGAAGGGCGGACGCCCGGGGACCCGCGCCAGCCTGTTCACCTACCCGTGCCTCATGGCCGCCGACATCCTCGCCCACGAGACCGAGATGGTGCCGGTCGGCGGCGACCAGGACCAGCACGTCGAGCTCACCCGGGACCTGGCCGCACGGTTCAACACCACCTACGGGGAAACTTTCACCGTGCCGCGGCTGGCCCGCACCGACATCGGGTCACGGGTGGCCAACCTGGCCGATGCGACGGTGAAGATGAGCAAGTCGGCGCCCGACGAGGCAGCCGGCGTGGTGCGCATCCTCGACGGCCCGGACATCACCCGACGGCGGATAATGCGGGCGGTCACCGACTCCTTCGGCGAGGTCCGCCACGATCCGCAGCGGCAGCCGGGGATCGCCAACCTGCTCGAGATCCTGGCCGCTTGCACAGGTGCTCGGCCGCAGGACGTTGCCGAGCGCTACTCCTCCTACGGCGCGCTGAAGCACGATGTCGCCGACGCGGTGCTGGCCGAGCTGGAGCCGCTGCGTCGCCGCCATGACGAGCTCGCGGCTGAACCGGCCTACGTCGAGCAGGTGCTGTCGCGGGGCGCGGCCAGGGCATCGGCGCAGGCGCAGCGGGTGCTGCGTCGGGCGCGTGCGGCCTTCGGCATCGGCCCTGGCTGAGCCGGGTGAGCGGCTCAGCGCTTGCTGACCAGCGAGCGCGCGAAGAACGCGAGGTTCGCCGGCCGCTCGGCCAGCCGGCGCATGAGGTAGCCGTACCACTGCTCGCCGTAGGGAAGGTAGATCCGGACGGTGTGCCCGAGGCCGGCCAGGCGCTGCTGCTCGTCGGGCCGGATGCCATAGAGCATCTGGTACTCGAAGCGGTCCACCGCCCGGCCGGCGTCGGCGGCCAGGGCACCGGCAATGTCGACCAGTCGCGGGTCGTGGGTGGCCACCATGGGCAGCCCCTCGCCACGCATCAGCACCTTCAGGCACCGCACGTACGACTTGTCCACCTCGGCCTTGTCCTGGAAGGCCACCGAAGGCGGTTCGTTGTAGGCGCCCTTGCACAGGCGCACCCGGGACCCCGCATGCGCCAGGCCCCGACAGTCGGCCTCCGTACGGTGCAGGTAGGCCTGCACCACCGCGCCGGTGCTTGGGAAGTCCTGACGCAGGTCGGTGAGGATCTCGAGGGTCGAGTCGGTGGTGGTGTGGTCCTCCATGTCGAGGGTGACCGTGGTGCCGGCGTTGGTCGCCGCCTGGCAGATGCGCCGGGCGTTGTCGAGCGCGATCTTCGCGCCGTCGCCGGGCAGCGCCTGGCCGACCGCCGACAGCTTGACCGAGACCTCGGCCGCCGGGGTGAGTCCGGCCTCGGCGAGCGCCTCGAGCAGGTCGAGGTAGGCCTCGACCGCGGCGTCGGCCTGCGCCCGGTCGAGTGAATCCTCGCCGAGGTGGTCCAAGGTGGTGGTGAGCCCGTCGCTGGCCAGGCCACGGGTGGCCTCGACCGCCGATTCAACGCTCTCTCCCGGGACGTACCGCGCCACGATGCCGCTGGAGATCGGCAGGGAAGCCACCAGCTTCTTCATGCGCTCGCTGCGGGACATGAGCAGCAGCGGCTCACGCAACAAAGCCACGAGCACTCCTCCAGGCGTACGGCAAGAGGCAGCGGCGGGATGTGCACCGGCCTTCGCGCGCTGAGCCTACGCGGTGCGCCGCGGCAGGGTGGCCGCCCCCAGGCAGAGTCCGCCGAGGGCCCAGGCCGCCACAACCAACAGGTCGGTGGTCAGGTCAGCGGACCATCCGGCGTGCTGGGTCACCACATGCATCGCATCCACCGCGTACGACAGCGGCAGCACGTCGGAGATCCCGTGCAACGTCGACGGCAGCGCCGCCCGAGGTAGGAACAGCCCGCACAGCAGCAGCTGGGGGATCACGACCGCGGGCATGAACTGCACCGCCTGGAACTCCGTTCGGGCGAA
>JBBSGC010000110.1:0-6343 GCA_038254525.1 Propionibacteriales bacterium
GTCGGCGTCGAAGCTGGTGACCACGCCGGCCAGCGTGAACACGACCCCGAGCAGCATCGCGAGCACGAAGGTGGCCCGGAAGCTGCTGGTGACCTGCTGGGCGGTCGCCACCGGCACGACCATCAGCGCACTGACCAGCAGCAGCCCGACGGTACGCATCGACACGGTGACGGTCACCGCGGAGAGCACTGCGACCAACAGGCCGTACGCCCGGACTGGGATCCCGCAGACCCGGGCGTGCTCCTCGTCCTGGCACAGCGCGAACAGCTGCGGGGACAACCCGACGGCGACCGCCACCACAACCAGGGACAGCCCGGCGACGATCCGCAGGTCAGTTGCCGACACGGTGGTGATCGCGCCGAAGAGGTAGGTGTTGAGCGTGGCTGCGGACTGCCCCGCGAGCCCGGTGAGCAGCACCCCCCCGGCGATGCCACCGTAGAACAGCAGGGCCAGCGCCACGTCGCCACTGGCGCGCCCGGACGATCGCAGGAGCTCGATCGCGACGGCGCCCAGCGAGGCGACGATGATCGCGGTGACGATCGGCGCCCGGCCGGTCAGCAGTCCAAGAGCGACACCGGTGAGGGCGATGTGGCCGATCCCGTCCCCGAGGAGCGCCAACCTGCGCTGCACCAGGTAGGTGCCGATCGCCGGAGCTGCCAGACCGGTCAGGAAAGCGGCGACGAGGGCCCGGCGCATGAAGTCGTAGTCGAGCAGCGACAGCATCAGCGCCACGGACCTTCCCGGGGCAGCGTCGAGATGGACGGGCGCACGTCGTCGCCGGGGTGGTGGTGTCCCACCGTGGCCCGCAGCATGGCGTCGACGGCGCTGCCCTCGAAATCCGTGCGTCCGTCGCGCAGCACCACCGCCCGACTGACCAGGGGCGCCAGCGGGCCGAGCTCGTGTGCGACCAGCAGGATCGTCGTGCCACGCGCCGTGAGGTCGGCGAACACCTCCGCGAGCACCTGTTGACTGGCCTGGTCGACGCCGGCCGTGGGCTCGTCGAGCACCAACAGGTCCGGCGCGCTGACCAGCGCGCGGGCGATCATCACCCGCTGCTGCTGGCCTCCGGAGAGTCGGTCGACGGAGTCGCGACTGCGGTCGCCCAGCCGCACCAGCTCCAGGGCGGCGTAGACCGACCGCCGCTGGGTGCGGCCAGGCCAGCCGATGAAGCGATGCCGAGCCAGCAGCCCGGTGCTGACGACCTCGGACACCGTCGCCGGTACACCCGATGCGGCGGAGGACCGCTGCGGCACGTAGCCGACACGTTGCCAGTCGTGGAAGTCCGCCAGCGGACTCCCCAGCAGCTCGATCGTCCCGGACGTGACCGGCAGCAACCCCATGACCGCCCGCACCAGCGTGGACTTGCCGGAGCCGTTCGCGCCCAGCAACGCCAGCAGCTCCCCGCTGCGCACGGTCAGGTCGACACCGCGAACGACGGGTCGACCGGCCCGGGCCACGCTGAGGTCATGCGTCGCGATGGCGCGCGTCGACGGTGTCATGAGCATCCGTTCGCTGCCCGCAGCGTCGCCAGGTTCGACCGCATCAAGGTGAGGTACGTCTGGTCCGACGTGCTGTCGCTCAGCCCCTCGATCGGATCGAGGGTGGCGACCGATACGCCTGCCTCGTCGGCGATCGACTGGGCTACCGCGGGACTTACCAGCGTCTCGGTGAAGATGGTCGTGATGCCGTCCCGGCGGACCAGGTCGGCGATGGCCGCCTGCTGGGCCGGCGCCGGCTCGCTGGTCGGGTCGAGCCCGGCGATCGGGATCTGGGTGAGGCCGTAGCGTTGCGCGAGGTAGCCGAACGCCGCGTGGCTGGTCACGATGGTCATGCGACTGCAGTGTGCGAGCCCGGCCCGGTATGCCCGGTCCAGGCCGGCGAGCTGGGCAAGCAGGTCTGTGGCGTTCGTGTGGTAGTCAGCCGCATGTGCTGGGTCCACCGAGGCCAGCCGGGCGGCGACCAGTCGGGTGACGGCCTGCATGCGTACGGGGTCCAGCCACACGTGCGGGTCGAGTCCGGAGGCTCCGCTCGCCGGAGCTCCCTCGACCGGCGCTCCGGTGTCCTCCAGCGGGACCGCCTCGGTCACGTCTACCCGGGCGTCGTCGCCGAGTCCGGACTGTTCGACAGCGTCGTCGACGGCCGGCTGGAAGCCGTGCTCGTAGACGACCAGCGAGGCCTCGCCCAGGTCGGCGATCTGGCGAGGCGTGAGCTCCAGGTCGTGCGGCTCCGCACCCGGCGAGGTCAGGTTCTCGACCTGGACGTCAGCTCCACCCACGCGCGTGGCAACGAACGCGAAGGGGTAGAACGACGCGATCACCGTCATCCCCGAGCTGGCGCCGGAACCGGCGCCCGAACAGGCCACCGATCCGAGCCCGACGGCGCTGAGTAGCGCCCCGAGGGCAAGGGCGGTCAGACGCGTCGGCACGGTGCGCATTCTGCGGCCTACTGACAATGGTTGTCAATCTCGATAAGGCCCGGGCGAGAGTACGCTCGGTCCGTG
Organism: Propionibacteriales bacterium; assembly: GCA_038254525.1. GTDB lineage: Bacteria > Actinomycetota > Actinomycetes > Propionibacteriales > Nocardioidaceae > JBBSGC01. The sequence goes on from JBBSGC010000110.1 coordinate 2,501, forward strand.
CTGGTCGTGACGCGGTACCGCATTCCGCTCGGCGAGGCCGACAGCTTCGCCGCTGGTGCCGAGGCCGCTCTTGGCGCGCTGGCCGGGCGGACCGGTTTCGTCGAGGGGGTGCTGGGCCGCAACGTCGACGAGCCCGTCCTGTGGACGTTGACCACCCGTTGGCGCGACGTCGGCTCCTACCGGCGGGCCCTGTCGGCGCACGACGTCAGGCTCACCGCCGTACCGCTGCTTTCTCGGGCGGTCGATGAACCGACCGCCTATCAGGTTGTGCTCGCTCGCTAGCCTGAGCACTCGCCGAACCGCCGCCGACAACCAGCCGGATGGAGATGCCATGCCCGCCGATCTGATAGACACCGTGGTCAGCCTCTGCAAGCGCCGGGGCTTCGTGTTCCCCTCCGGCGACATCTACGGCGGCACCCGGTCGGCGTGGGACTACGGGCCGCTCGGCGTGGAGCTGAAGGACAACGTCAAGCGGCAGTGGTGGAAGGCCATGGTGCAGGGCCGCGACGACGTCGTCGGCCTGGACTCGTCGGTGATCCTGCCGACGCGAACCTGGGAGGTGTCGGGCCACCTCGCAGCGTTCACCGATCCCCTGACGGAGTGCCAGAGCTGCCACCGGCGGTTTCGCGGCGACCACCTCCAGGAGGCAGCGGCGGCGAAGCAGCGCATAGCGAACCCGGACGACGTCGCGCTGGCCGGCATCGCCTGCCCCAACTGCGGAACTCGCGGCGCTTGGACCGAGCCGCGCCCGTTCAACGGGATGCTCAAGACTCATCTCGGTGTCGTCGAGGACGAGTCCGGCCTGCACTACCTGCGGCCGGAGACCGCCCAAGGCATCTTCCTCAACTTCATGAATGTGATGACGTCAGCCCGCAAGAAGCCACCGTTCGGCATCGCCCAGACCGGCAAGGCGTTCCGCAACGAGATCACGCCGGGAAACTTCATCTTCCGCACCCGTGAGTTCGAGATGATGGAGATGGAGTTTTTCGTCGAGCCCGGCACCGACGAGGAATGGCACCAGCGCTGGATCGACCTGCGCACGGACTGGTATGTCGGCCTGGGCATCGACCGCGACAACCTGCGCCACCTCGAGCACCCGAAGCAGAAGCTGTCCCACTACTCGAAGCGCACCGTCGACATCGAGTACCGCTTCCGCTTCGCCGGTTCGGAGTGGGGGGAGCTCGAAGGCATCGCCAACCGCACCGACTTCGACCTCAAGGCCCACAGCGCGGCGTCGGGCCAGGACCTGTCCTACTTCGACCAGCGGAGAGAGGAGCGCTGGGTCCCGTACGTGATCGAGCCGGCCGCTGGCCTCACCCGCTCGATGATGGCGTTCCTCATCGAGGCCTACACCGAGGACGAGGCCCCCAACGCCAAAGGCGGTGTCGACAAGCGCACCGTGCTGCGGCTCGACCCGAGGCTGGCGCCGGTCAAGGTCGCGGTGCTCCCGCTGTCGCGCAACGCCGACCTCTCCCCGAAGGCTCGCGATCTCGGTGGGGAGCTGCGCCGCTCGTGGAACGTCGACATCGACGACGCGGGTGCGATCGGGCGCCGCTACCGCCGGCAGGACGAGGTGGGCACGCCCTACTGCGTGACCGTCGACTTCGACACCCTGGACGACGCTGCGGTCACGGTGCGCGAGCGGGACACGATGCGGCAGGAACGGGTGGGGCTGGACTCCGTCCCGGGCTACCTCGCGGCGCGTCTCGCCGGCTGCTGACATCCGTCACGAATCGGTCGTGACGCGCACCGCGGGCTCGGGCCGGCGCCCGGCGCTAGCGTGAACGCATGACTCGCCCGGCGCCCGCGGCCACGGTCTCCGACTGGCGCGTGCGCGGCCGCTGGGGGTGGCTCTTCGGCGGGATCTGGCTGATCTATCTGGGCGAGACCTTCGCCGCGCTGCGATCCGCGTCCAACGGGCCGGTCCGCGTGCTCGGGTTCGCCGCCCTGGCCGGGTTCGTCGTGGCCTACCTGTCGATCATGGGCGAGGTCCGCAGCGCGCGGTTCAACGACGTGGCGCAGTCGCCGGCCCGGCGCTGGGGGCAGCTCAGCGGACTGCTGCTGCTGGTGGGCTGCATGGTCCCGGGGGCCGGCGAGCATGCGCTGACCGCGCTCGTGTTCGTGGTCGCGACGGCGATGATGAGCCTCCAGCTCCGTTCGGCATGGCTGCTGACCGTGGCGATCTTCGTGAGCGGGCAGGTCGCGCTGGCGTGGGTGCCCGGCTGGCAATGGGATCCCGGTTATGGCCTAGCGGTGCTGCTGGCCGCCGTCGCGGTCTGGGGGATGCGCATGGTGATGGAGCGCAACCGGCAGCTGGTCGCCGTGCAGCACGAGCTGGCGCACGCGGCCGTCGAGTCGGAGCGTTCGCGGATCGCGACGGACCTGCATGACATCCTCGGTCACTCGCTGACCGTCATCACGGTCAAGGCAGAGCTGGCCGGACGACTGCTCGATGTCGACGTCGACGCCGCGCGCAAGGAGATCCATGAACTGGAGAACCTCTCGCGCGACGCGCTGGCCGACGTCCGGGCCACTGCCATGGGCCTGCGTGGCGTGTCGCTGTCCGGTGAGATCGTGGCTGCTCGCTCCGCGCTGGAGTCCGCCGGCATCACAGCCGAGCTGCCGGCCGTCGCCGACGAGGTGCCGAGCAGGTGGCGGGAGCTGTTCGCCTGGACCCTGCGCGAGGCGGTCACCAACCTGATCCGCCACAGCGGCGCAGCCTCCTGCAGCGTCCGGCTCACCCCGCGCAGCCTGGAGATCCTCGACGACGGTCACGGTTGTCCGGTCGCGATGGCCGCACGGGGGCGTGATGATGACCAGCTGCCGGCCTCATCGGTCGGCCAAGGGCTGGTCGGCCTGCGGCAGCGGGCGGAGGCGCTCGGCGCGAAGCTCGAGGCTATGGACCGGGTCGACCGACCGGGCTTTCGGGTGCGGGTCGAGGTTCCGGCGTGAGCGCCGACCTGGCACCCCGCGCCGCGCCCATTCGACTGCTACTGGCCGACGACCAGGCGTTGGTCCGTGGAGCGCTCGCTGCGCTGCTGGCCCTTGAACCGGACTTGGCTGTGGTGGCCGAGGTGGGTCGTGGCGACGAGGTGGTCGCGGCGGCGCGAGCCCACGCGGTCGACGTCGCGCTGCTCGACGTGCAGATGCCCGGCCTGGATGGCGTGGCGGCCGCGCGCGCACTGCGTACGGCCGTGCCGGGATGCCGGGTGTTGATGGTCACGACGTTCGGCCGGCCCGGCTACCTCAAGCAGGCGATGGCCGCCGGAGCCAGCGGCTTCGTCGTCAAGGACACCCCGGCGCGGCTGCTCGCCGACGCGGTGCGCCGGGTGCACCGCGGGTTGCGGGTGGTCGACCCCACGCTGGCCGCCGACTCACTGGCCTTCGGCGACTCGCCGTTCACGGACCGGGAGGCCGACGTGTTGCGAGCCGCTGCTGACGGGGCGACCGTGGCCGACATCGCCGGCCGCTTGCACCTCTCGGAGGGCACCGTTCGCAACCACCTGTCGAGCGTCATCGGCAAGACCGGTGCCCGCACCCGTGCCGAGGCGGTCCGGCTCGCGGTCGAGCACGGCTGGCTGATCGGCTGACGGTGGATCAGGCTGCGGCCTCCAGCGTCAGCAGTGCCTGCTTGGCGGCGGTGCCCCCGACGTACTGACCCGGTGAGCCGTCACTGCGAACGACCCGGTGGCAGGGAACGACGATCGGCAGCGGGTTGGTGGCGCACGCCGTGCCCACCGCGCGGACCGCCCTGGGACTGCCGACGGTGGCCGCGAGCTCTGCGTAGCTGGCGGTCGTGCCGTAGGCGATGTCGGACAGGTGGTCGAGCACCGTGCGGCGAAA